>CAJOMM010000090.1 GCA_905235765.1 uncultured Clostridia bacterium | reverse complement strand
TTATTGCAAGTTATTTCAAAGGTTTATTAACGAATATTTCAAAAAGTAAAGAAGTTTTATATTACAAATCTGTCGGCGTATAAACGGTTGCGTATTTATAAAAAAGCCTTACAAGGCTTGGGAAATGCGGTTAAAAGTAACGATACCATTGCAAGCGTAAAAGTTACGATAACCCTTAAAAAACCAAAGCCGAGTAAGGCGACACCCAAAGACGATAAATAATCGTCGGTAAAAGGAGCGGGCGAAAAGCCGCCCCTCGTAAGTCCTATTATAATAAAATAAACAATTTTTGTCAAATTTATTTTAAGCCGTAAAAGAGGTAATCTGAACCGGCTTGTTCTTTTACGTATTCTTCCGGAACGTTAAACTTTTCCGATAAGGATCTGACCGTGTCGCAAACGTCGACGCGGTAAACGGGGGAGTCGACTATCTCAAAATATAAAACGTCTCCTTCGGAAATTTCTTGTTTCAGCCCGTTCAGTTTGACTATTTCCGTTTGCGGAACGGAATATTTTTCGCATAAGGAAAAGAGGGTATCTCCTTCCTTTACCCGATAAAAAAACTTTTTCATAAGATTATTATATTTATTCGACTTTACGAATAGAATAAACCGTACTGATTTTAAGGCGGTTTTTGTTTTGAGAAAATTTTTTAAGACGGTCGCCGTCGTAACCTTTTTTTCCGTTTGCGAAAAATTTTTAGGCTTTTTATACAGGATATATCTTTCGAGAACCATCGGCGCGGAAGGCGTGGGAATTTATCAGGTGGCGCTTTCCGTATTTGCCTTTTTACTTACGGTTATATGTTCGGGTACGCCGATAACCGTTTCAAGGCTTATCTCAAAATACCGATCCGAAAACGCGCACGAAAAAGTGCAAAAAATAATTTCTTCCGCATTAGTTTTGACTTTTGCTTTATCGGTAATAGTGGTAGCGGCGTGTTTTATTCTCGGCGACGGTATTTCTTTCTTATTTGCCGACGAAAGGTGTAAAAGCATATTTTTTATCGTTTTGCCGGGTCTTATTTTTAACTCGGTTTACGCTGTGTTGCGCGGCGTGTTCTGGGGGAACAAAGACTTTACCCCTTATAGCGTTATTGAACTTCTTGAAGAAATAACTATGATTATCGTCGGTATAATTCTGGTAACGGCGGCAGGAACCGTTACAGAAGGCGCGATAAGCGCAGGTACCGCCGTGCTTGTTTCGTACATACTATCTTTTACGCTTGCGAGCATAGTGTTTTTCGTCCGTAGAAACAGGCTGAAAAACCCTTTACCGGAAATGAAGACGGTCCTTTTTTCCTCCGCGCCCGTAACTGCGATGCGTACGGTAAACTCGCTTGCGGTATCCCTTATATCGGTTATTTTGCCGTTAAGATTGGTTTCGGCAGGATATACGGAGGCTCAGTCTATGTCGCTGTTCGGAGCGGCGGCAGGGCAGGCAATACCCTTGCTGTTCGTTCCGTCTACTCTTATCGGTTCTTTTACTCTGGTTTTAATACCGGAAATTTCCGAAAATTTTTACCGAAAAAACGATTTTGCGATGAGAAACGATGTGGAACGCGCTCTTAAGTTTACCGCAATCGTTTCCTGCGTTTTTATTCCGCTTTTTACCGTTTGCGGAGAAGAGATAGGGATTTTGATCTTCGACAGTTACGAGTGTGGTAAATATCTTACCGCTTCGGCTTTTTTGGTTCCGTTTATGGGGCTTTCCGGAATAACGACGAGTATTTTGAATTCTATCGGCTGCGAAGTGAGAACTTTAACGTATTGTATCGTTAGCGGCGTGTTTATGCTGCTTTCAATATGGTTTTTGCCGCAATTTACGGGGATATATTCGTTATTGATAGGATTTTCTTTCGTTTACGTTTTGACTACCGTGTTGAATATTAGACTTATTTACAAAAAGTGCGCGGTCAAACCGGTGTTTATGAAATATTTTTCGGAAGTGTTTTTGGTTACTTTACCACCCATAGCTTTAGGGCTTATTTTTGAAAGATTTACTCTTAAAATCGTGGGAACTTTTTTATGCTTTCTTATTACCGCTGCAATCGTTTGTATTTTTTACGCCATACTCTGCGTTTGTACGGGGCTGTTTAGCGCGGAAATTATAAAAAGTAAACTCAAATTTAAGTTCAAAAAGAAGAAAGTCAAGGTAAAAGCCGTTTAAAATTCAAAAAGCAATAAACAAAGTTTACTGCTTCCTGAATAATATATGATAAGGGGGAAAATGATGAGCTTTCCTAAGTGAAAGCCTAACGCTTTCAACAGAGATTATATTACAACTTTATATTTTTTTTGTAAAGCGTTTGAACCCCGTTTTTTAAAAATTTTTTTAAATTTTTTAAAATTATAAATCCCACGGTTTTTCCGTGGGATTTGGCTTGCGTTTTATTCGCCTTTGAACGGCAAAAGATCTACGAGTCTCGCGCGTTTTATAGCCTGTGCCAACACCCTTTGGTGTTTAGCGCACGTGCCTGTCATACGGCGCGGAAGTATCTTTCCGCCTTCCGTAACATATTTTTTCAAAGTGGCTACGTCCTTATAGTCTATAGCCGTCGCTTTCGCTTGACAGAAAGCGCACACTCTCTTACGCGGAATACGTTTTACAAATTTCTTTCCTTCTTTTCCGCCTTCTTTAATGCCGGAGCCTGCGGAAACGGTTTCCGCTTCTTCCTTGGCTTCTACCGCGGTTTCTACGGTAGTTTCTTCTATATTGATATTTTCTTCCATTTTTTTACTCCTCTTATTTAATTAAGGCTCACTGCCTTTTAGAAGGGCAGTTGATTGTCGTCTATTTCTTCCAACTTCGGAACTTCTCTCTTTACCGTTGAAACGTCCGAATCATCCGACGCATAATCGGATTGCGAGTTCTTAGGAGTTAAAAACTCAACCTCGCTCGCTACGATGTCGGTAACCGTGCGCTTGTTGCCGTCTTTGTCGTCGTACGTGCGGTTCTGTATTGAACCCACGATGCCGACTTTATTGCCTTTTTTAAGGTATCTCGCGCAAACTTCCGCGCGGTTGCGCCATACGGTTATATTGAAAAAATCCGTCTCTCTATTGCCGTCCGCGTTGGCGTAATCTCTCGATACGGCGATAGAAAACCTGCACATAGGTATCCCGCTTCCGGTCTCGGAAAGTTCGGGGTCTCTCGTTAAATTACCTACGAGTATTACTTTGTTCATTTGTTTCTCCCTTAACGGTTATATTTTCGTTATAAGTCTTCTGACTATTCCGTCCGTTATGCCTGCGATACGCTTGATCTCAACGACGAGCGTTTTAGCCGCTTCAAAAGTCATTAAAACGTAGTAGCCTTCGGTTTTGTAATCGATGGGATACTGTAATTTTTTTACTCCCCAACGATCGGTCTTTTCGACCACGCCGCCGTTTGCGGCAACCAAATCTTCAAACTTTTTAATGATGGCTTCTTTAGCTTCGTCTGAAAGAGTTGCGTCGATAATGTAAAGCATTTCGTATTTCGTCATATTTTTACCTCCCGGTCTATTCGGCTTGGGTATTGCCCAAGCAAGGTGTTTCCGCTTACGCCTGCGGAAAGTATCACTATAATAACATAAAAACCGCGACTATGTCAACGGTTTTTACG
>CAJOMM010000089.1 GCA_905235765.1 uncultured Clostridia bacterium | reverse complement strand
ATCGGCTTATTTTATATTTTACTTTCTCCTGTTTTATTTTTGGCGGCTTTTTCGCTATTATTAAAACTTTCTTCTGCAATAACTTCGGTTTTTGACGACGGATACGTGTCGGATTTTTTAACTAACGTTTCAAAATCTGTTACTTATTTTAACGTATGTATAATTTCGGTAGCCTTTATGACTTTTATAACGATACTTTTGATGACGTTTTCCGTGAACTCGGTGATTTGAAATGACAGATTGGCTTATAAAGGTAATAGCTGCAGTTTTTATAATATCGATCGTTACTCTTATTCTTCCATCCGGAAAAATAGGGAAATTTGTAAAACCGTTACTTTCTATCGTGCTGATAGCGGTTATATTTTCGCCGCTGTTTGACGGTGAATTCACTATCGGCACTCAAAGCGGATCGAGTTTCGCTTCGGATATAAAATACGACGAAAATTACATTTCGGCAATTTATGACAAAAAAATAAATTATTATCGGGAAGGTTGTCTGAATATTTTAGAAGATTTCGGTATAAGCGGCGGAGTCGTTAAAATAGAATATATTGTAAACGAAGATTATTCTTTGAATATAAAAAAAGTTAAAATTTATTTGTCCGACGCGGTTATAAAGACAGAAAACGAACATATAGTTTTAATGTCTGAAATTCGTTCTGAAATATCCGAATATCTCTTTCTTGATAAAAAGGACATAGATATTTATGAGTAGTCAAGATAAGAAAAGTATTTTTAACAGAATTAAGTCGGATAAAAAGTTTCAGATAATAATCATCTCGGTGATTTCTGCCGTACTACTTCTATGTTTAGTGTTCAACGTTTTAGTAACGAAGGAAGTTAAAGAATACGACAGGGTGACGGAATACGTAAACGATACCGAGCTAAAACTTGAAAAAATATTGTCAAGCGTAGAAGGGGCAGGAAAGGTTAGCGTTGCTATAACCGTAGAGTCAGGCATGGAAACTGTTCTCGCAGTATCTACAACGGTCAAAGAAACGCAAAACGGAAAGGAAACGGTAACTACGCCCGTTATAGTAAACGGCAAAACGGTAGTATTAAAGGAGAATTATCCAAAGATAGTTGGCGTTCTTATAATCGCCGAAGGGGCAACGAGTATTACGGTTTTTAGGAAGATTCAACAAGCGACGATGTCGTTTTTGGATATAAATATAAATCAGATAGAAATTTTGACAATGAAAAAATAAGGAGAAAAAATATGTCAAAGAAAAAGAAGATTATTATTTTATCTTGTATGGTGGCTCTTTTAGCGGTTGCGGCTGTGTTCAACTATGTATTTACGACCGAAAGGGTGTCTTCAGGCAACGCGCAAACAGTTTCTGCCGGTGCGTCAAATTATTTTGCGCAATACAGAACCGAACGCATGAATACGAGGAACGAAGAAATTCTTCAACTAGATTCGGTAATAAATGCAGCAGAAAACAACAGCGCCGAATATGCCGAAGCTCTCAATATGAAATTAAGCATAACTTCCAATACGGAAAAAGAGATGCTTTTAGAAAGTCTTATAAAGGCGTACGGTTTTGAGGACGCCGTTGTGGTTATAGGTTTAGAATCAAATAACGTAAACGTGATTGCAAAATCCGGCAATCTTACGACTGATGACGCTATTGCAATTTACACAATAATTAATGAAGAAGCGTCTATTTCGCCTGAAAACGTAAAAATTATTCCAATTTCATAAAAAATACTATGCAAAACGAATATTTTGTGGTAAAATAATAGAAAACCAACCGGAGAATATTCGTTATGCGCATTAAAAAATTTCAAGCGAAAGAAAGCGAAGATAAGATAATTTACGGTAACGGTATAGTAGACGAGATAGTTCTTCTTGCCGTGGCTGAAGTTCCTTATTGCGAGCTGTATTCTTTAGGACAAAACGGATATACGCCTAAAAGCGATATTAAGGTAACTATAGATAAGGAAAGCGTAAACGTTGAAGTTACCGTAAAAATTCATTATACGCAAAGCGTTTCCGAAATGGCGTTTAAAATTCAGGAAGCGATAAAACATAACGTTGAAAATATGACGGATTATCGCATCAATTCCGTTAACGTTTTCGTTAAAGGCGTTATTTTCGAAGACGTAAATTCTGAAAATAATATCGATAATTTTAAGAACGGAAACGGTTCTGATTTAAGCGATCAGGAACAAAGTTCGGAAATGCAAAATAATACTAAAAATGACGAAAAGGTTGACAAATGAGAAGTTTGGCAAGAGAGGCTGTGTTCCAATATTTGTTTTCAAAGCTCTTCAATCAGCAAGATGAAGGGCTTTTTGATGTTTTGATAAAAAAATTAAACGACGACGACAGAGTGTTTGCTTCAAAGCTTTTAGAAAGCGTAGAAAACAACATATCCGAATACTCTTTCACGATCGAAAATCTGGTCAGTAATTATTCGATTTCGAGGATTTTTAACACGGATAAATGCGCTATTATGATGGGGATGGCTGAAATAGACAATTTTCCCGAAACGCCTAAAATCGTAATTATTGACGAGTATGTGAAGATTGCCGCAAAATACTCAACCGAAAAAAGCACGGATTTTGTAAACGGCGTACTTGCCGAATATGCAAAGGATAAATAGATGAATAAAATTTTAGACGGAAAAGCCGTTTCCGCAACACTAAAGGACGAGACAAAAGAAAAAATAGAGGCATTTAAAAAGAAATATAACAGGGAAATTACGCTTGCCGTCGTACTTGTCGGCGAGAATCCCGCGTCTCAAATTTACGTCAGAAATAAAATTAAAGCGGCTGAATACGTAGGAATTAAGTCTTTATCTTTTACGTTACCTAAATCCGTTTCGCAATCCGAAACGGAATCTTTGGTTAAAACGTTGTCGGAAGACCAATCTGTAGACGGGATTCTCGTCCAACTTCCTCTTCCCGAAAATCTTGACCAGGGGAAAATTTTGTCGCTTATACCTCCGGAAAAGGACGTAGATGGGTTTTCATCGCAAAGTATGGGCAAACTCACGTTATTTGAAAAAGGAATTGCGCCTTGCACTCCTGCCGGTATTTTATATTTGCTTAAAAACGCAGGAATAGAGTTGAACGGCAAAAATGCCGTCATATGCGGTAGAAGCAATATCGTCGGGAAACCCGTCGCTTTAATGCTTTTAAAAGAAAACTGTACGGTTACGGTATGCCATAGTAAAACGGAAAATTTAGAGGAGTTTACAAAAAACGCCGATATTTTGATATCTGCGATCGGAAAACCGAAATTTATTAAGGCGGATATGGTCAAAGATGGTGCTGTTGACGTAGGTATAAACAGAACAGAAAACGGACTTGTAGGCGACGTAGATTTCGATGAGGTGAAAAAGAAAACGTCTTATATAACTCCTGTTCCCGGCGGCGTTGGACCTATGACTATTGCAATGCTTATGAATAACGCTTATTTATGTGCTTTAAGGAGAGAAACGGGTGGATTTTAACGAAAACTTTCAATACTATACCGCAAAGTTTGAAAAGAAATTGGCCGACTGTTATTCTCGCCTCGACGTAAGCGCCCCTTCCGTCATCAGAGAAGCTATGATATACGCCGTTGAAGGCGGTGGCAAAAGAATCAGACCCGTCTTATGTTACTCGACTGGCGAACTTTTAGGAGTAGATTCGAACGATTTGGATGAAATAGCGGTCGCTATAGAAACCATACATTCTTACTCTTTGGTGCATGATGACCTTCCTGCTATGGATAACGACGATTTCAGAAGGGGGAAATTATCCACTCATAAAAAATTCGGAGAAGCTAACGGGATACTAGCCGGAGACGCCTTGCTTAATTTTGCGTTTGAGGTATTGTTTTCTAAAAACAACTTTACCGAAGATTATATTAAAGCCGTGAGGTATATTTCTAAGTGCTCCGGGTATAGCGGCATGATAGGGGGACAAATTCTTGATATTGCCGCAGTCGACGATTTCATATCGGAAAATTCTCTTTACGAAATAATAAAAAACAAGACGGCGAGGCTTATTCAGGCGCCCATAGTTGCCGCCTCGTATATGTCCGGAGAAAAATTTCTTAAAGAACTTGAAAATTTCGGCTATGAATTAGGCGTTCTTTTTCAAATAACGGACGACATAATGGATACCGAAGGCACTCTCCAATCTTTGGGGAAAACGCCACATAAAGACGAAAAAGAAAAAAAATTGACCGCTGTCTCAGTTTTCGGACTTGAAAAAGCGAAGAGTATAGCGGAAAATCATTATAATAACGCTAAAAAAATTATCGATAGAATAGACAACAACGGATTTTTGTCGCAGTTTACCGACGCTTTGTTTTTAAGAAAAAAATGATATGAGAATTGACGAGTTTTTATTCGTAAAAGGTTATTTCGATTCAAGGAATAAGGCCAAAACAGCAATAAATAAAGGGATGATACGTTTAGACGGCAATAAAGTTGAAAAGCCGTCTTTATTTATTGAAGAAAATTCTTCTCATAAAATTGAAGTTGATAGTGTAGAATTTTTCGTTTCGCTTGGAGGATATAAACTATCAAAGGCGTTAACCGATTTTGAGATTCGTCCGGAAGGATTGATTTGTGCGGATATAGGGGCGAGTACAGGCGGATTTACCGATTGTCTGATTAAAAACGGTGCAAATAAAGTATATGCCGTAGACGTTAATTGTAAACAGTTGCACGACAGCTTAAAAAGTAACGAAAAAGTGATACCTTTGGAGAAAAACGTAAAGTCGCTTACCGCTAACGATTTCAACGATAAATTAGATCTTATAGTTGCCGATCTGAGTTTCATATCCGCTAAAAGCGTATTAAACGTACTCGATGAATTGTTGGATTTTAATAAAACGGTTATTTTGTTGATCAAACCGCAATTTGAGATAGGGGAAAAGAGGAAATTTAAGAACGGTATAATAAAAAGCGCAGAGATACGCAAAAAAACTTGTAAATCGGTTTATGACTGCGCCGTAAACACCAACCTTCGTCCGATTGCGGCAACCGTTGCGCCTATTTGCCAAGATAAGAACGTAGAATACCTATTGTTGTTAAAAAAAGACGGCTCGGGATTTAAGTCGTTCGACAAGGTATTTTCTGATTCTTTATTTTAAAATATTCATTTTTTTACGAATAAATATTGATTTTATTCGTAAATTATGTTATTCTTATTCTGATATGAAAGTTTTATTGTATATAAATCAAGATAAAGACGTAAGCGGCGTTAATGCCGCCAAGTTGAAAGATCTTTTATCAAAAAACAACGTTGAATACGTTGAATTTAACGACGGCGAATTTCCGGATAATAAGGAAATAAGCGGTTTATTCGTTCTTGGTGGCGACGGTACAATTTTGAGAAGAACCGAGGTCGCAAATAAATTAGGTATTCCTATCGTTGGAATAAACGCTGGAAAACTCGGTTTTTTGTCTGAGTTTGAAATTTCCGAAATGGAAGATGCTGTTTCTATGTTTGTAAAAGGCGAGCTGCTTGAAGATAAAAGAGCGACAATGAAAGTGGAATACGGCGGTAAAGTTTATTATGCTTTAAACGATGCAATCGTTTCCAGAAGATACGAGGATAACCGAGGGATGGTAATCAACGTATCTGTAGACATAGATTCCAGCAGAACGGAAAATATTATAGGCGACGGCGTTATTCTCGCAACCCCTACAGGCTCGACAGGGTATTCGCTTTCTGCCGGCGGTTCTGTGCTTGCTCCCGGGATAAATGCGTTTTGCGTTACGGCGATAGCGCCACACTCTCTGAGAGACAGACCGATAATTTATTCGGCGGACAGCAATTGCTCTTTATATTATACGGGCGGCGCCAAAGCCGGCTTATTTATCGACGGCAAACTGGTGTCAAATTTAACAATAAACGACGAAATTAAGATTTTAAAAGCAGAAAAACCGACTGTGTTTTTAAGAAGGGAAAGTTTTGACTTTTTCAAACGATTGAATTTAAAACTTCAGGATAGGTGAAATTTATGAAAAGAAAAGACAGGCTTATTGCTATCGAAAACATACCACTCAAGAAGAATTAACGCATAAACTTAACGAACTTGGTTTTGACGTTTCTCAAGCGACGATATCCAGAGATATAAACGAACTCGCTCTTATTAAAAGGATTATTTTTTGAAAAAAAACGTCGGAATACAAGTTCTATTCCCCAGCCTATAATGCTGCCTGCAAAAAACAAAAATGTTATTACCAAAAATAGCTTCATAATTTTATTTTATACCAAAAAATAATGCGTGGAAAGTAAGACACGGAACAGGGAAAACGAAAAGAAAAAACTTGACATACATATACAGTATATGTATGTTATATGTATGACAGCTGCATTAAAAATGAAACCGGTAACGGTTTATTTTCAGGAATTAAAGTATCTCATGTTTCAGCAGATGGCAAAGGCTCAAAACCGCAAGGCCGCAGAGCTGGTTCGTGATGCAATGGATGAATATCTGCAAAACCACGGAAGAACAAAAAAGACATTGGATTCATGGCAGCCTGTATCTCTCGGCGGATTGAAACAAGACGCTAAAGATTGGATTTCCAAAGACTATTATGACGAAATGCTCGCAAGTGCATTTTAGTTTAGCACAGCCTACGCAATCAGCAGGAATCCCATTTTGACCGGAATTGATACAACTTTTTTAATTGACCTGGAAATTACAGATTCTCCACGGCACGAAGGTGCTGTAAAACTGTTTGAAAAATGGTGTGCAGAAAAACATTCTGTACTGGCAATTTTTAATCAGACTTTCTTAGAATTTCAGCACGTAATTACAGATTCAAAAAGATTTAATTCTCCTCTTACAATGGAACAGGCAATTGAACGCACATGGTTCTGGCTGGACCAGGAACGCATAAAAATAATCTACCCTACAGAAAATTCTCTGAAGCGCGCACTTTTGTGGACTAATATGTACAAGTTAGGACGAAAACGAATACAGGATACACACATGGCAGCAGCTTTTGCAGAAGCTGGAGTAACAGAGCTTTGGACAGCCAATCCTTCCGACTTTGAAATATTTGAAATGTTCGATTTAGCGGATTATACGAAGTAAGTTAGTTCAGTCTGCCTTAGCTTCTATTATGTCATCTAT
>CAJOMM010000088.1 GCA_905235765.1 uncultured Clostridia bacterium | reverse complement strand
TTGGTGCACCCGACGGGAGTCGAACCCACAGCCTTCGCCGTCGGAGGGCGACGCTCTATCCAGTTGCGCTACGGGTGCATTTAAGGAAAATTTTTAAGAATTTTCCTTTATTGTTACGCGAGCTTTAAGAACTCGTTTTACTGTCGCTTTGGTTATTTCGATCGTAAGATTTTCGTATTCGAAGACGAATCCGGTTTGGGGTATCTCTCCAAGTTTTTCAATTATCCAACCGCTTAGGGTAAGCGCGTCGAATTTTTCCTCTTCGTTTTTTAACCCGAAATATTCAAAGAAATCTTCGAGCGGTGCGTTGCCGTCTACGGTTGTCTCGCCGTTTTTATCCTGCGTGAAAAAGTTTATCTCTTCGTCGTGTTCGTCCCAGATTTCGCCGACTAATTCTTCGAGCACGTCTTCTAAAGTAACTATGCCGGCTGTACCGCCGTATTCGTCTAAAACTATCGCAAGGTGGACTTTGTTTTTCTGAAGCTGCTTCAACAAGTTGGATATTTTGACGTGTTCCGTTGTAAAGAACGCCGGTTGTATTATATCTTCAATCGTCTTTTTGCCCGATAAAAGCGCGCCGTAAAAGTCTTTTTCGTGGACGGTACCTATTATCGCGTCCACCGAATCTTTGTATATCGGTATACGCGAGTAGCCTTCTTTTTCGAAAAGCATTTTTATTTCGTCCATGGACGAAGTCAAATCTGCCGCTGTAATATTTACGCGCGGCACTAAAATATCCGAAACTTCCAGATCGTCAAACTCTATAACCGAGCGAATAAGTCGCGTTTCTTCTTTTTTTATCGTGCCGTCTTCTTCGGCTTCTTCGACGACCGTCAGAATCTCGTCTTCGGTTATCTTATCGTCGTGTTTAAGACGAAAAATTTTTGAAAGCAAGAATTTCCAGCCGGAGAATACCAGATTAAGAGGATAAAGCAATATATAGAAAAAATAAAGCACAGGTTGATATGCCATCGCTAATTTTTCGGGAAACGCTTTCGCTATAAATTTTGGAGTTATCTCGCCGAATACAAGTACGACGAGCGTCATAACGACAGTGGCTATAAGTGTGGGATCCGCAGGCGAATTTTTAAGTATGTTTGAAAAAAACAACGCCGCAAGAGTTGCGGTGGTTATATTTACTATATTGTTGCCTATAAGTACGGTGCTTATCAGCTGGTCGAACTTATTTTCCGCAAATAATAACGTTTTTTCGGCGCGTTTATTGCCGTTTGTTGCTAAAGCGCGGAGTTTTATTCTGCTTGCGCAAGAATAAGCGGTTTCCGCCGAAGAAAAAAATCCGGACAGAATAACCAAAAAAATTAAAACCAATAAAAGGGGGACAGAGTCGTCCGACATAAAGTCTCCTAAAAATAAAATTCGGCAAAGCCGTATATAAAGTATACGGCAATTTTAAAAAATAATCAAGTAAAATGCAGTATTATCATTTTATTTGCCTTCGGGATAAAATTGTGCTATCATAACGTAGAGGAAGATTTAAGGAGTAAATTATGCCGAAAACCGTAGTGGTGGGGATGAGCGGAGGGGTGGACAGTTCCGTCGCCGCGCTTTTATTGAAACGCCAAGGTTATAACGTCATAGGTCTTTTTATGAACAACTGGGAGGAAACCGACGCCTGCGGTAATTGTACCGGGGAAGAAGATTTTTCCGACGTAAGAAGGGTGGCAAATCAAATCGGCGTGCCTTATTATTCGGTGAATTTCGCCAAAGAATATCTGGATAGGGTGTTTTCTTATTTCCTCTCCGAATACGAAGCAGGAAGAACGCCAAACCCGGACGTTTTGTGCAACAGGGAAATCAAATTCAAAGAATTCAAACAAAAAGCGCAGGAACTCGGTGCAGACTTTATCGCCACGGGGCATTATTGCGACGTTTTGCACGAAAACAACGTGCATTATCTTCTTAAAGCCAAAGACCAGAATAAAGATCAGACCTATTTTCTGAACCAACTTTCGCAGGATCAACTGGACGGCGTTATTTTCCCTTTGGGTAAACTCGACAAGTCCGAAGTGAGAACTATCGCAAAAGAAAACGGTCTTTATACCGCAAAGAAAAAGGATTCCACGGGTATCTGTTTTATAGGCGAGAGAAACTTTAAAAAATTTTTAACGCAGTATATTCCGAATAAGCCCGGCAAAATAGTAACGACCGACGGGAAAGAGATAGGCGTTCACGACGGACTTATGTATTATACTATAGGTCAAAGAAGAGGACTTAATATCGGCGGCAAGAAAGGCGATGAAGGCGGAAGATGGTTCGTTATAAATAAAGACTTAAAAAATAACGTTCTCTACGTCGCCCACGGTCAGGAAGAAAGGCTTTACAGCAAAGGGCTATTTATGAAAAGCGTAAACTGGATACCGTTTCCGCCGAAAGATAAAGAGTTTTCGTGTACGGCAAAGTTCCGCTATCGTCAGCCGGAGCAGGGGTGCAAGGTGCGGATTGCGGAGGACGGCGTCTACGTGGATTTTGACGAACGTCAGCGCGCCATAACCGAAGGTCAGTTCGCGGTGTTCTACGACGGCGATAAGTGTTTAGGCGGCGGCGTAATAGAAAAGGCTTTTTTCTGAATTTGTTAAACATTATATATTATAATAATATAAAAAGCGATGACGGGAAAGCCTGTAGCTTTCCCGTTAAAAATTTTGGGGAAAAATTAAAATTTCTCAGGAAAAACGCTTGACTTAATTCAAACGATAATATATAATCACAATTACACTCGCAATTTTACCGACGACAAAACACAATCATAAGAGAAAATCAAATGATTTTATAGCTAAAATTTTTGAGATTCGACAAAAATTGTGGTTTAAGTCGAGGTAAAAACACAATATTTTGTGTGAGTAAAAAAGTTTAAAAAAAACTTTAAAAAGTTTTGAAAAACGCTTGACTTACACTTACGATTGTGTTATTATGAGTAGGCTGTCGTTCAGATAGCAAGCGTCAACCGCAGTTGACGGAGGTTGTTTAAAAATTGAATAGAAGGAAATAAGACGAAATAAAAAGTTATTTTGTAAAGTTTCTGTCAAAATCTTTGAAGTATGAAATATGTACTTTAAAACAGTCATTAAATGACAAAACGCTAATAAAGCGAAATTCGTTAGAGCAGTTGAGAGCTTCGGCTCTCGGCTTTAAATCATTAAACTTAAGAGTTTGATTCTGGCTCAGGACGAACGCTGGCGGTGTGCTTAATACATGCAAGTCGAGCGGACTTATGGGGGCTTGCCCCCGTAAGTTAGCGGCGGACGGGTGAGTAACGCGCGAGCAACCTGCCTATATCTGGGGAATAACATAAAGAAATTTGTGCTAATACCGCATATGACCACAGTGGGGCATCCCACAGGGGTGAAAGATTTTTATCGGATATAGATGGGCTCACGTACCATTAGATAGTTGGTAGTGTAACGGACTACCAAGTCGACGATGGTTAGCCGACCTGAGAGGGTGATCGGCCACATTGGAACTGAGATACGGTCCAGACTCCTACGGGAGGCAGCAGTAGGGAATATTGGGCAATGGGCGCAAGCCTGACCCAGCAACACCGCGTGAATGATGAAGGTCTTCGGATTGTAAAGTTCTGTGATGGGGGACGAAGAAAGTGACGGTACCCCAAGAGCAAGCCACGGCTAACTACGTGCCAGCAGCCGCGGTAATACGTAGGTGGCAAGCGTTGTCCGGAATGACTGGGCGTAAAGGGTACGTAGGTGGCTATTCAAGTTAGTTGTGAAATCCCGGGGCTTAACTTCGGTGCTACAATTAAGACTGTTTAGCTTGAGTGCAGGAGGGGTAAGTGGAATTCCTAGTGTAGCGGTGGAATGCGTAGATATTAGGAAGAACACCGGTGGCGAAGGCGACTTACTGGACTGTAACTGACACTGAAGTACGAAAGCGTGGGGAGCAAACAGGATTAGATACCCTGGTAGTCCACGCCGTAAACGATGAATACTAGTTGTGGGGGGTATTCGACTCCTTCCGTGACGACGTTAACACATTAAGTATTCCGCCTGAGTACGGCCGCAAGGTTGAAACTCAAAGAAATTGACGGGGACCCGCACAAGCAGCGGAGCATGTGGTTTAATTCGACGCAACGCGAAAAACCTTACCAGGGTTTGACATCCTCTGACAGCCTGAGAGATCAGGTTTCCCTTCGGGGCAGAGAGACAGGTGGTGCATGGTTGTCGTCAGCTCGTGTCGTGAGATGTTAGGTTAAGTCCTGCAACGAGCGCAACCCTTATATACAGTTGCCAATATTCAGTTAGGAACTCTGTATAGACTGCCGTGGACAACACGGAGGAAGGTGGGGATGACGTCAAATCATCACGCCCCTTACATCCTGGGCTACACACGTGCTACAATGGCTATTACAAAGAGCTGCAAAACCGCAAGGTCGAGCGAATCTCATAAAAATAGTCTCAGTTCAGATTGTGGGCTGCAACCCGCCCACATGAAGTCGGAGTTGCTAGTAATCCCGAATCAGCATGTCGGGGTGAATGCGTTCCCGGGTCT
>CAJOMM010000087.1 GCA_905235765.1 uncultured Clostridia bacterium | reverse complement strand
TCCACCGCTACTTCCTTTATCCACTTTGCTATTTTAATCATTTCCTCTTCGCCGAATCCTCTGGAAGTTACGGCAGGCGTGCCCACCCGTAAACCGCTAGTTACCGTCGGCTTTTCGGGATCGAACGGTATAGCGTTTTTATTCGCCGTTATATGAACGGCGTCAAGCCGCGTTTCCATCTCCTTTCCCGTAACGCCGAAAGGTCTTAAATCTATCAGCATAAGATGGTTATCGGTATCTCCGGATACAATCTTGAACCCTTCTTTTTTAAGTGCGCAGCAAAGCGTTTTTGCGTTTGCGACTATTTTCTTCTGATATTCTTTGAATTCAAGGCTTCGCCTAAAGCAACGGCTTTAGCCGCGATTATGTGCATCAACGGTCCGCCTTGCGTTCCGGGGAAAATCGCCTTGTCGATAACTTTGGCGTATTTTTCTTTACAGAGTATAAGTCCGCCGCGCGGCCCTCTTAAAGTCTTGTGAGTAGTGGTCGTTACAACGTCCGCGTAGGGAACCGGACTTACGTGAAGCCCTGCGGCAACCAATCCGGCGATATGCGCCATATCCACCATAAGATAAGCGCCTACCTCGTCGCATATTTCACGCATCTTTTTGAAATCTATCGTCCTCGAATAAGCGGAAGCCCCGGCAATTATCATTTTGGGCTTGACCTCTTTCGCCGTCTTCAATACGTCTTCATAATTTATTTGCTGAGTGGTTTCGCTTACGCTGTATGGAACTACGTTAAAATATTTACCCGAAATATTTACGGGAGAACCGTGAGAAAGATGTCCGCCGTGCGCTAAGTTAAGTCCCATGACGGTATCGCCCGGTTCGAGCAACGCATAGAAAACTGCGAGATTAGCGCTCGCCCCGGAGTGCGGCTGAACGTTTGCATGTTCCGCGCCGAAAAGTTTTTTAGCGCGCTCTCTTGCTATCTCTTCCACAATATCCACGCACTCGCACCCACCGTAGTAACGCTTACCCGGATAACCTTCCGCGTATTTATTGGTAAGCACCGTCCCGGCGGCTAAAAGCACCGCTTTAGACACGATGTTCTCTGACGCTATCAATTCTATATTGTACTGCTGGCGTTTTAATTCCAAATCGCATGCGGCGTAGACTTCGCCGTCGTAATTTTTAAGTTCTTCAAAAAAATTCATAATTATTTCTCCTAAGTAAACGCATACATTTTAACATGGTTTCAGCCTATATGTCAATTTTTTCGGCAATATTATAAAATCTTACACGCCTTTTCCGGCATACGCTTTTTATTTTCGTTCTTTAACGTCTTGCCTTTTGCGGTCCTGCTTTCTATGGAAATATCCTCCGTGTTGACGGAAAAAGTTACCCCGAAATTATCCGTTATCGCGATATCGAAAGGTTCTTTTACGTAATCCGCAAATACTACTTTGTTCTGTCCGCCGAGTTCGCAAACTTTTACGCCTTTTCTGTACCTTGCCATAGGTTCTATTTCCGAAACGATTACCCTCTTATAAAAACCTGTATCGGATATTATCGCAAACTCTCCTTCTTCCGTTATCTGGGTAACGAGTTTTATTCTGTCGCCCTTATTTAAGTTTATTCCCTTAACGCCGCCGGCGACTCTGCCTTGTACGGGTATATCGTCTTTAAACGCATTGAGAACGAGTCCCTTTTCCGTGATATAAGCTATAGTGGTGTCGCTGACGTCTTCTTCCACGGCTAAAAGTTCGTCTCCCTCTTTTAGTTTTATCGCCTGATAATAGGTTTTAATAAGTCCGTATTCCGACCAATCGGTCTTTTTTATGAGCCCGTCTTTGGTAAAGAAAAGAAGATTGCCCTGAGGCAGCGTTTCGTCAACCGCAAAAAATGCAATCGGATATTCGTTTCTTTGCGCCTCTTTCGCTACGTCGCCGAACTTCAATCCTTTATCCCGGAATCGACTTTCCGGCACTATTTCAAGATCTATCTTACAGCAGTTGCCGAGATTGGTAAACGCGAGAAGCGTCTGATTGCTCTTCGCCTTACAACAAAACGCTATCATATCGTCCGTACCCGAATTGTCTTTCAATTTCCTGTCCGAATTTTTGAAGTTCTTTTCGGTCATCTTCTTGAACGCTTTGCCGAAAGTATAGCCTACGACTAAATCGTCGACGGGTTTTAATTCCTGTTCCACGCTCTCGATATCTACGGCGTCGCCGCCGTCTATTATTACGCTGCGGCGGTCGTCTTTATATTTCTTTTTTATTTCTAAAAGCTCTTTCTTTACCACTGGTTCGCTTTACTCGATATTATTTCCGTTAGTTCCTCTATCCTCTTTTTGAGTTCCGCAAGTTCCTGTTCCAGTTTTACGACTTCGAGCTTAGTAAGCCTTGCAAGTCTTAAATCGAGTATCGCGTTCGCCTGCACTTCGGATAAAGAAAATCTCTTCCTTAACTTTTCTCGTGCGTCCTGCGTGTTTTCGGCGTTTTTGATTATCTTGACGACTTCGTCGATATTCTTTACGGCAATAATCAGCCCTTCCAGAATATGCGCGCGCTCTTTCGCCCTTTCGAGTTCGAATTTGCAACGGCGAAGCACCACTTCTCTCTGATAATTGACGTAGTAACCTATTATCTCCAAAAGCCCCAGCTGGCAGGGTTTTCCGTTCGCTATCGCAACCATATTGATATTGAAAGACGTTTCTAGCGCCGTGTTTTTATAAAGAAAATTGAGTATCGGGACGGCGTCGGTATCTTTTTTCAGTTTAATAACCGCGCGCATACCGTTTCTGTCCGACTCGTCCACTACGTCGGCTATCCCCGATAAAACGTCCTTTCTCTCCTCTTTAAGCTCGGATATTTTTCTTAAAAGTTCGGCTTTGTTTACCTGATAAGGAATTTCGGAAATGATTATATTCTGTCTGTCTCCGCTTTCTTTTTCTATATTGACTCTCGCTCTGATTTTCACTTTGCCTTTGCCCGTTTTATAGGCTTCGGTCAATTCGTCGTCGCAAATAAGATATCCTCCCGTCGGAAAATCCGGAGCCGGAATATATTTCATCATTTCTTTCAGAGAAATTTTGGGGTTATCGATAAACGCCACCGTACCGTTTATAACTTCGCCGAGATTATGCGTCGGAATATTAGTGGCAAGTCCCACCGCTATTCCCATTGCGCCGTTTACCAAAAGATTTGGAAATCTGCCGGGCAGAGTATCCGGCTCTTCCATAGTGTCGTCGAAATTAAGACTGAAATTTACGGTGTCTTTGTCTATGTCCGCTAAAAGTTCCAAAGCAAGCGGACATAGCCGCGCTTCGGTGTACCTGTAAGCCGCCGCCCCGTCGCCGTCCACCGTGCCGAAGTTTCCGTGCCCGTCTATCAGCGGACCTCTCATATTGAAGTCCTGCGCCATATGAACGAGCGCTCCGTATACCGAACTGTCGCCGTGCGGATGATATTTTCCTAATACGTCGCCGACAATCTTAGCGCACTTTTTATGCGGCTTATCCGGAGTAAGCCCCATTTCATACATATCGTAAAGTATTCTTCTCTGAACCGGTTTAAGCCCGTCCTCTACCCTCGGCAGCGCCCTGTCTAAAATAACGTCTTCTGCGTACGCTATCATCGAAGTTCTGAAGACTTCGTCCAAAGAATTTACTATAAGACCCTTCTCGTTTTCCATAAGTTTTTCCCCTTAATATTAAGAGCGTTTCATCTTCGCGAATTTATCCACTTTATCGAAGTCGGCGTGTTCGAAAATATATTTTTTCCTCTCGGTTACCTCGTCGCCCATCAGTACGGTTATAAGCCTGTCCGCCTCTGCCGCGTCGTCTATCGTTACTTGCATAAGGTTTCGCTTTTCGGGCGACATCGTGGTTTCCCACAGCTGCGCCGGATCCATTTCGCCGAGCCCTTTATATCTCTGTATCTGATAGCCTTTACCTATCTTTTCTATCTTTTCCGCAAGTTCTTTGTCGTCATAGGCGTATTCTTCTTTATTGCCCTTATATACTTTGTATAGCGGAGGCATACCTATATAAACGTGTCCTTCATTTATCAGTTCTCTCATATACCTGAAAAAGAACGTCAGAAGCAATATCCTTATATGACTCCCGTCCACGTCGGCGTCGGACAAAATAATTACTTTGTGGAATTTCAGCCCCGATAGGTCGAATTCCGAACCTATCCCCGTACCAAGCGCGGCTATAATCGTTCCGATCTCCTCGTTTTTCAGTATCTGTTCGAGTTTCTTTTTCTCAACGTTCAACGGCTTGCCGCGAAGGGGAAGAATTGCCTGCGTCTGTCTGGCGCGCGCCTGTTTCGCGCTTCCCCCTGCCGAATCGCCTTCCACTATAAAAAGCTCGTTCAGTTCCGGCTTCCTTCCGGAACAAGACGCAAGTTTTCCGACGAGATTTGCGTTCTCCAGACTTTTAAGCTGCCTCGCGCTTTGTTTTGCGCGCTGCGCGGCTATCCTCGCTTTGGCGGCTTCAGCCGCTTTCGAGATTATAATCTCAAAAGTTTTAACGAGTTTTCTGTCTTTAAATTGCCGACTCAGTTCGTTAACCGTAATATATTCCACCGCCGGACGAGCCTCGGGATTGCCGAGTTTGGTTTTCGTCTGCCCCTCGAACTGTACGTTATGCATTTTTACCGAGATTACCGCAGAAAGCCCTTCCTTAAAGTCGTCTCCCGTAAAATTATCGTCCTTTTCTTTTAATAGATTTCTTTCCCTTGCAAAATCGTTAAAAGATCGAGTAAGTCCCGAGCGGAAACCCGTTTCGTGCATTCCGCCTTCCCCCGTCGGGATATTGTTTACGTAGGAAAACACGCGGTCGACGTACGACGACGTGTGCTGTATCGCAAATTCCACTATAATACCGTCTTTTTCCCCTTTGCCGTAAATAGGCTCCGGATAAAGCGCGTTGCCTTTATTCAACGATTTAACGAAGTCCGTGAGTCCGCCTTCGTAGTTGAATACCCTATGAAAATCCGACTTTTCGTCATAAAAATCTATGGTCAGCCCTTTATTCAGAAAAGCAAGTTCTTCAAGCCTTTTGATTATGGTTTCTACGGAAAATTCCACCGTTTCAAACACCCTTGCGTCCGGTTTGAACCTTATAAACGTTCCGCGTTTTTTTGTCTTGACCTTGGTATTTAAAAGCGGCGCCTTGGGAATACCCGACCTGATTTTCCCGGAATCTTTATCCAAAAAACTGTGAAACTCCATTGTAAATACGGTGTTTCTGTATACTTCTACTTTTAGCCACTCCGAAAGAGCGTTGGTAACCGAAGCGCCGACGCCGTGAAGTCCGCCCGAATAATTATAATTTCCCGTATTGAATTTTCCGCCGGCGTGAAGTTGGGTAAACACGACTTCAACACCGGAAACTCCGGACTTGGGGTGTATGTCCGTAGGTATTCCTCTGCCGTTATCCTCTACCGAGGCGCTGCCGTCTTTATAAAGTTTCACGTCTATCTTGTCGGCAAAACCGTTTGCCGCCTCGTCTATCGCGTTATCCACGATCTCCCATAAAATATGATGAAGACCTTTTACGCTCGTCGTACCGATATACATACCGGGACGCATCCTTACGGCGTCCAATCCCTCTAATATCTTTATATCTTCCGCCTTATAACTACCGTTTGCCATAACTCCAACCTTTTGTATATGATATTTTGTATTATACTATATATTGTATCTTTTTTCAAGCGCTGGGCATAATTTTTTTAAACTTAAAAAGCCTTTCCGGAAAGAAAGGCTTTTTGAAATTTTTTACGTGTCATTTGATTTCTTTAACGGTATATCCTGCGGTTTCGAT
>CAJOMM010000086.1:1130-9001 GCA_905235765.1 uncultured Clostridia bacterium | reverse complement strand
CCTTTTTCAGATTCTGTCGGTGCCATTTCAGACAATATAATATTTCCCAAGTCATCGACGATTCCGCCCTTTATGAAGGTTCCGCCGAGGTCTATACCGATATAATACTTTCTGATTTCCACCATTATAAGTTTCATTTTACCTTTTATCTGAAAATCTCCGTATCCGGCAGAAACGGCAAAAGTATCGCCGCGAGTTATTTTTCTCCCGTCGATTTCTCCGCTACCTTCAAGACAAGTCAACCCTTTAAATGAACGCTCGTCGGCGCAGAAAATTTCAGAGCCGTCCGTAATAACTTCATACGCCGAAAAATATCTGCTCGCCCCTATAAGCGTTTTCCTTCCAATATCTACGTTTAAGTTTTTAAGTTCAAACGCAGAAAAATTGATTACGTTCAACGCCTTATCTATATGCAGAGGTCTCTCCTTGCCGTCCTTGTCCTTGCGTTTATAGTCGTATAGCCTATACGTTAAATTGCTATTTTGCTGAATTTCACAAATGGTAACGCCTTTACCGATAGCGTGTACCGTGCCTGATTTTATAAAATACGTCTCTCCCCTTTTTACAGGATAAAAATTGAGAAGATTGGTAACGCTTCCGTCCTCCACAGCCGAAATAAACTGCGATTTATCGGTATTTTCCTTAAACCCTAGGTATATACCGGCTCCGTCCTCGGCATCCACAACGTACCACATTTCCGTTTTGCCGTAACTTCCTTCGTTTTCGAGAGCATAGTTATCGCTCGGATGTACCTGGACGGAAAGATTTTCAGCGGAGTCTATAAGTTTTACGAGTACGGGGAAAAATTCAAAATCTTCGAGATTTTTACCAAGCCCCTCTTTTCCGAATTCTTCGACGATATTTTTACCGCTTTCAGACAATGAGAGACCGTCCGCATGCATCGATATTTCCCACGATTCCGCTATTTTGTCTGTGTCGGAAAGTTTTCCGTATGACCTTAATTTGTTACCGCCCCATATATAATCTTTGCATGTAGGCGTTAATTTTAATATTTTTCTCATAATAAGACAAACTAATTTTTATTTTTAAGGTTTTAACTCTGTTTTTTATTTTAGATTGAGAAAATCTTTGCGGTATTTTACGCCAAAGTGTTCGGCAAGTTTTACCATCTCTTCATCTTTAATAGTATTTATACGCGGAAGATGAGCCGTGAGCATATAGATTTGTGCTGCCTTTTCTACTGTTTCAATCAAGCCGAAGGTCTCGTCCATCGTTTTGCCTGCGCCATAAATTCCGTGCATACCCCAAACGACCAATCGGAATTCTTTCATTTTTTCAGCGGTAGCCTCGCCTATTTCATTTGTGCCGCAAAGCATCCAAGGCAACACGCCTACCCCGTCCGGAAATACTACTATACACTCGGTACACATTTCCCAAAGAGTATGCGTAAATTTCTTTTCATCCAACTCATGAACGTAGTTCATGGCAAGCGTGTAAGTCGGGTGGCAGTGCATAACCACGCGGTTTTCGGGTTCCACGGCGAGCCTCGCCATGTGGCTCATCATGTGAGCCGGTAACTCGCTGGTAAACTTTCCGCCGTCGGCGTATCCCCAAAGTAATTCTGCCGTTGCGCCGTCCTGACCTATACGGATGATACCGAGATTGTTTTCAGGATCTTCGGCTACGTTCTTGAAATACTTGCCCGTTCCGGTAACAATGAAAATCTTTCCGACGAGAGTCGGCGCAGTGAAACCTATGGGAATAGTGCGAATAACTTTTGTTAAATCAAGGTATTCGGCTACTTCTTTATTATCAAGCAGATAACTTATATTTCCGCCGTTACGCTCATCCCAGCCGAGCCTATACATATTTGCGGTTGTCTTGCACATTTCTTGCATAAACGGCGATTGCTTTATATCTTTTTTAAATCCCATTTTACACGCGCTCCTTTAATAATTTGCTTTCGTATTGTTTAATTGCGGTTATATAGTCGTCAATTAAACCTTGGCGGCTGATGTATTCTTTCCAAACTGCGCCGAAAGGCAACGTTTTGCACTCCTCCACCATCAGTTCTGTAAATTGCGCATTATCCTGCAATTTTCTCAACTGCTCGTTAGGAAGCAATAAAGCGTTAAGTAACGCCTTTTGCATAGAGCGTTGACCCGTTACCCAAGCGGAAAGCCTGTTTATACTTGCATCGAAATAGTCTAAACCGATCATTACTTTGCCGATTGCGTCGTTACGAACAATTTCCTTGGCAATCTCTTTCGTTTCATCATCAAACAATACGACGTGATCGGAATCCCAACGAACACCTCTCGTAACGTGAAGCGCCACTTTATCATAGAAAGCAAGCAACGACGGTATTTTGTCGCTGACATATTCGAGCGGATGATAATGCCCGTTGTCAAGCAAACAACAAATATTGCGCGTTGCCGCATAATTTTGATAGAACTCATTACTTCCGACCGTGTAACTTTCAACGCCTATGCCGAATACTTTACTTTCGACTGCGATAACGACTTTACTCTTATCGTAAGGCTCTGAAAGTATTTCATCAAGAGATTCTTTCAAACGGAGTCTCGGAGAAAGTCTGTCCGCAGGCACGTCCTTAAATCCGTCCGGAATCCAAATATTCATCAGGCAATGAGTACCCATTTCCGTTGCTAAATACTCGGAAATACGAATTGATGCCTTGCAATGCTCAATCCAGAATTTACGGATATTCTCGTCAGGCGAGGATAAAGTCAGTCCGTCTTTCACTTTTGCATGCGAAAACAAAGTTGGATTAAAATCAATGCCGGTAATTCCGTTTTCCTTCGCAAATTTTACCCACGGCGCAAAGTGTTCGGGTTTATATTTATCTCTGTCAACTTTTTCGCCGTTAATAACCGCATAACTTGCGTGAACGTTCAAGCGTTTGTTCCCGGGCATTAAGGAAAACGCCTTTTTAATATCAGCCGTTAATTCGTTAAAATTCCTTGCTCTGCCGGGATAGTTACCGGTTGCCTGAATTCCGCCCGAAAGACTTCCGCCTCCATCAAGCCCTACGACGTCATCGCCTTGCCAACAATGAACGGAAATCGGAATATTAGCAAGTCGTTCTATTGCCTTTTCGGTATCAATGCCATATTTTGCGTATTCTGCTTTTGCCGATTCGTACATATTTTACTCCTGTTTTATATTAAAAGATTGCCGAATTATTCTTCGCGCGGCTACAATATCTTTGATTTTACCCGTACCTATCATCTGCATTACGAGGTTACCGGTTGCAGTAGCTTCAACAGGCCCTGCAATTATTCGCTTACCTGTCAATTCAGACGTCAGTTCGTTCAAAAACTCATCCCGACAACCGCCGCCGATAATATTGATAGTCTCATACGTTTTTTTCGTGTTGTGCTCCAATTCCTTTATCGCCGCCAAATAACTCATTGCAAGACTATCGTAAATCACACGCATACGCTTTGCTAATGACAATTTCTCTCCGACCGCTTTATCTATTTCCTCACACATGTTCGTAGGGGCAAGAAAGCGGTTGTCGTTGACGTCGATTACAGTCCCCTGCGGTTGACTTCTTGCAAGTTCCGCTAACTCCGGAAACGTATATCTGTCGTTTAATTCACGTTTTACGGATTGAATTATCCATAAACCCATAATATTTTTTTGATAGCGGAACGTGAAGTTCGGACCGCCCTCGTTAGAATAATTGACGAGTTGCGATTGCTTATCTGTATGCGCTTCGTTTTGTTCTATTCCAAGCAGGGACCACGTTCCGCTTGAAATATACGGCGTTTGTTCTATCAACGGCGCGGAAATTACAGCCGAAGCCGTATCGTGCGTTGCCGGCAATATTACCGTTGCATTATATCCGAGTTTATCCGCAATTTCTTCTCTGAAACTGCCGACTATAGTGCCCGGTTGAGCCAAATCGCCGAACAAACTTCTTGAAAAACCGAGTGAGTCAATAATCTCTTCATCAAAGCCGTGGGTTATCACGTTTACCAAGCCCGTGTTCGTAGCGTTCGTATATTCTTGACGTTTTACGCCCGTCAATAAAAAATTAAGATAATCCGGAAGCATAAGGAAAGTTTTCGCTTCTTTCAGTCTGCCACTCATTTTATCTTCGTATAATTGATAAATCGTGTTGAACGGCTCAAATTGTATGCCCGTGCGATTATAAAGCGTGTCAAAAGGCGTTAATAAATGCACTTTGTCTATTGACTTTGCAGTGCGGTTATCTCGGTAAGAATAAACTTCGCCTATGCGATTACCTTTATCGTCCAATAAGGCGTAGTCTACGCCCCAAGTGTCGATACCTATAAAAGAAGGAATTTTCCCGACTTCTTTTGCACGCTGTAAACCTTTGATTATTTCGTTGAATAATCTATCGGTATCCCAACAAAGCTTGCCGCCGCGCATCTCCGCGCCGTTCGAAAAACGGTACACTTCTTCCGTATGTAGTTTATCGTCGTCAAGCCAACCGACAATATGCCGTCCGCTTGAAGCTCCTATATCTATTGCAAGGTAGTATTCCATTTTTTCGTACCTATGTCCTTTAAGCTTTTGTTAGGTAACCGAATATGCAAATTAAAGATATTTTTCAAAAGGCATCATAAAGGAAAGTTTACCGCTTTTATGTTCCCCTTTAAAACCAAATCCCATTATCTCATCAAAAACGGGTTCCCAGCCGTCATCCAAATCCGGAGTTTGGTTAGGATTATTTTTTGCCACAGCAATAAAACGATCGCAATATTTCTCCGGGAAATAATACACCGTAGCGTCATTTAAGCCCAACACCTTGATCCTTCTACGATATTTTGCATTTGTAGGATGTTCTTCGTGAGCAGATATAATGCCCTCTTTTTGTTGCACAAAAATACGGCACTCTCTATGCTCGCAACGAGAAAAACGATACCTTGCAACACTATCTTGCAAGTACGTTTCTCCCCCAAGCAAAATAGGCGCTCCAAGCGGAAATTTCATAAGCGTATCCGTCGTGGTATCCGCGCTGTAAACCGAGAAAATAAGCGCGTTGTCGCGACGAGTTATCGTCATCGCAGGCAATTTTAAATAGCCATTTTTCGTCTCAAATTTTATATCGTAACCAAACTTCGATAAACTTTCTCTTAAAGCAGACGGATCGTCTTTTATATCTATTTTTATCAGATTATCTCCCTTTAAGGAAGACTCCGCCAATCTATCCGCGGAACCGTACAGTATAAGTTTACCACCATTTGCCGAAAACTGCGAAAGTAACTTTTCAACGTGTTCATCACGAATAAGCGGCGCAACGATAATTCTGTTTTCATAAACCGCCGGAGATATTTTCTTGAAATTTTCAGTAGAAACAACCGTATTCAGCGGCAATCCGTGGTTAATTGCTTCCATGATAAAACTGTCGCAGTAATACATTTCAGATAAGTCTTGCTCTATTTTGGTCGTAGTATATTCCTTCATCGGGTATAACCACAGCAAAAACGGAGCCTCATCCGACGCTTCAAAATATGCGGAAGCGGTTCGTTGACGCACGCATCCGGCATATCGCCTTTTGAATTATCTAAAGTAAAAACATTTAACTTGCCTGCCGATTGAATGTTGCCGTTCTCATCTATTCTCGAAACAGCCATCGGGAGATAAATATCGGTTGCAAAGCCGTCGTATCGGTCGTACCAAGGCGAATTCAGCCACCATGGATCGTGAATATAATAACGGAACAAAAAATCCTTACCGGGCAAATCACAAACTCTTGTCATATGCCCCATAATTTCCAGTCCGAAATTATCATTTAACGCTGCCCACGGAGAATTCGGCGGAGGCGCGATATCGAACCCACCGTTATAAATATCCCATAACGGCACGCCATCCGTTGCGTAATCTATTCCGGCGGAATTATTCGTTCCGCGCGTTTCTATGGGGATACCAGGACAAGCCTCCCTGAACAGTTTCCAGAAGGAAAACACCTTCTGCGAAGTTCTCTCTAACTTATCCGCATAAAAACGCTCCCCGTCGAATATTTTACCCGTCAGTTTCCACGGATCGGAACTGAACCCTAACCCGTTGGATAACCAAATATAATCAAACCCCATATCCGCAAAAAACGCTTTGGTCTGCGCGCCTAAAAAGGTGGCGAAAGGCAAATCCTGCGGAATTCCGTTCGGGTATGCCGCATAACTACGAGTATCGGCATTTAACAAAGAGGTGGAATCAACAAATCCCAATTTATCCAAGATTTCTCCGGAACAGATTTCCTTATGTCTATTATATTTGAAATCGGAAATAGCAAACTCAGGACCGATATCAAACGGTTCCCCTATGGTAATTTTTGCCGATTTAAATTTTCTTTTTGCGGTATTTTTAAGACAATCTATTATATTCTTTAAAATCGCATACGTCATCTTCGGCGGATTGTCCATATATTTTCTTTTCTTCTTGTGAAGGCTTATCGCAGGATCGTCATTTTCCGTAGCAAGCGGAAGATTCGCCGTGCCGATAAAATACCCCCACTCGAACTCTTTATTCATATCCCCGTCATAATCAAGAATTTCGCTTCCGTCACCCACCCATATCATTATGGAAATCTCTTTCCTGTCTTTAAGCAACGGTTTCCATTGTTCGAATATTGTTTCACATTTTTCCCGGATATACGCATCGTCGGTTTTCTTAAAAAGTTTTAAACTGGTTTCTAACGTAACTCTATTAAACATTTTTTCTCCTTACTCGACTACCGTTAAGCGAATACCGCTTAAAGTCGCGAATTTTTTTATCGTTTCGATTTTATCTCCGCACCCTAATGCGATGTGGTGAGTAGGTCCTGCCTCGCACCACTTTTCTAAAAATTTATTTATAGGCTGATTAAAACTTACGCGAGTGTTTGTATTTCCGGTCTGCGGAATTTCCCCGGCAATAGAGACGCCCTTGGCGGCTACCATCCTGAGCTGTCCGTCCGGATCTACGGTTATACCGAGCATAGTCAAATCACCCGGCTTTATCGAGAATTCAACGCCTATACCGCTGCCGGATTTCCCGTGATACTTCTTCAGTTTCCGTAAATACGGCTTTCTTGACGCTATCTCTATATTGTGAGGACCGTCGTGTCCTACAAGCACGACGTCGCTCGTTACGTCAAAAGGATGTATCTCCGCAAAAGAACCGCCACCGCCTATTCTGTTCATAATAAGCATTGCCGCCGCCGTCTTAAGGTCAGCCTCTCCGGCAAGCGGAATACCGGAAGACGTTAACAGTGTATTACCGATAATCATATTCGCAGCAATCTCTTCGTACCTGTTCTTTTCGCCTTTATAGTAGTAGGCAAGAGCAGTAAGATTGTTAGTTTCAACCAACTTTCTCAGCGCGCAAGACACTTTTGCCGCAATTTCCATGTCGCTATCCTTCACGTAGTCGGTAATGGGGTCGTTTGAAGGATCGCATATTTCGAAAATATCTTTAATTTTCGATATCTCGTTCTGAACGTCAGACGTAGGCACGCTTTCCACAAGATTTACGAGTTCACACATTTCCAGCATCTTAACGTGCGCCCCGAAGGTTCGCGCAAATGCGGTGGGATCCGTATGCATATCGTACATGCCTTCGTAAGTATGACCGAGATACCCTATAGTTGCATACTTAAAAGCGCATTTCGCGTTAACGGCGTCAATCCACTCGTCGATCTCTTTTTTTAAGTAATCGATTTGCGATGACGCTGCAATTATGCATTTAGGAATACTCCTTCCAAGCCTGTTATATACTCCGGCGATCTCCGGCATGGCGCATATATCATCGTTGACGAGCTGCATATAAGTCGTAGTATTGCCGTAGTCCAAATGATCTAAAGGTTGAATACCTACAAGTATATGCGGAACTTCTATATACTTAATAAACGGCATACAGACAGAGGACGGAACGTAAGTGGA
>CAJOMM010000086.1:0-1043 GCA_905235765.1 uncultured Clostridia bacterium | reverse complement strand
TATATCGCATTTTTGAGAATCTATAAGCCTCGTAAATTGCGCGGTTTTTTTCATAAGATCTTCTTTCAAGCCTTCAAACTGCTCAAAATAGATATAGTGTCCAAGCGTAACAACTGCAACTTTTGCTTTGTTTTTCATATAATACTCCTTTTTGCATTATAAAATCGAATTCCTTTTTAATTATAACATTGAAATGCGACAAAAATAAATAGTTGTATGGGCGAAAAATTAGCACAAAACGATTATTTTTAGTTGCGCATAAAACAAAAATATAATATAATTTAAATATGGATGGAAACTCTTTTAATAATTTAATTGAAATAAAAAAAATAATCGTCGCACATAAATTCACCTATAACGAAAACTCAGTCTACACCTGTAACGAGGGCAGAAAAAGTTACGGCCTTGTGTACGTAATAAACGGCGAACTCAACTACCGTTTTTCAAACGGAAAGAATTTTGTCGCAAAAGAAAACGATTTATTCCTGCTGAAACCTAACGATTCGTATACGGTTACTTCCCCCGGTATTTGCGACCACTTTACAGTAAATTTTCTAATCAACGAAATTCCTACAAACGTTGGATTTATCGACGATATGTTTTTTTTGCCAGACTTAACCGTCGTTCATCAGTCTTTTCCCAAAAACATTTTATCGGATTGTATAAACGAACTTTGCGTATGCTGGCAAGAAAAAAGAGAATGGTATGAACTGTACTGCCACTCTCTCTTGTATAAATTAATATATGAGTTTATCAAAACTCAAACCCCATATTTAAACGATAAAAAATATCTGAAAATCAAAAAAGCCAAAGAGTATATTGACGCAAACTGGAATCTGGATTTTTCGCTTAAAGACCTCGCAGACGCCTGTTACTTGAGCGTTCCCCATTTTCGCCATTTGTTTAAGGAAGTGTTTTCGGTTTCTTGCACCGATTACAGAAATAATATCCGTCTTAACCATGCCAAAGACTATATCGCGCAAGGATACTTCTCAATTTCAGAAATAGCATTGATGTGCGGTTTCGAAGATGCGAACTATTTT
>CAJOMM010000085.1 GCA_905235765.1 uncultured Clostridia bacterium | reverse complement strand
ATCTCTATGGTTTCATTGAGATTTATCATTATGTATTTTTTTATTCAGTTGTAATTTTTGCCTTTCGGCTTGCCATTCTTCAAATTCTTTTTGCACTTCCTCGTCCTCGAAATATTTTTGAATGGCGGGCAATAATGCTCTTGCGAGCGAGTCGATTTCATAGTCCGGTATTCCCGTGTTGTTCTTGCGTTTTCTCGACATCTTCTATAGCGTTTTCCTCCTTCTTCCTTATTTGCTTGAATAGTTATTATTCGGGCGATTTTTGTTTTGTTGTTGCTCCCGTTCGATTTCTTGCTCTATCTCTTTTACTCGATTTCTCGGTAACGGGATAGGCGCGGAGAATAGGTCAATAAACGGCTGTAAAACTCCCGTCGCTTTGAGGAACGTTCTCGCGAACGCTTCCGGTTCGTGCTGTCTGACGGCGAGCATAGCGTTTTTTGCAACTTCCGCTTGGCGTTCTGCAACGGGTAATTTGCGCGCTTCTTTGAATAAATCGCCGTTGTCTTTTGCAAGACGAGCGTTTTCATCTTCCAGACTCTTATTTTCTACGGTAAGAGCAACGATCTGATTTTTCATATCTTTCTTGCTTCGGGCAATATTGCCGTCTTTGGCTTCTGTTAAGGCTTGGTTGTAGTCAACTTCCTTGTCGCGTTCGGCTATGATTTTATCTCTCTCGGCGCGTGCTTGCTCCGTCTGTTCAATCGTCCTATCAAGATATTCTCTTGCCGTGGCATTGGCTTCTTTCAAGTCTTCGTTCTCGGCTTTTGCATCGGCGGAAATTTCTTCCGCTTGACTTTCTGCGTGTTCTATGATTTTCTTTGCCTTGAATTCCGCCGTTGACAAATGAACAGCCTGACTTCCGCTTTCACCGCGTTTTAAGTGCCATTTCGCTTCCAATGCTTTGGGAAGGTTGTCTTGCAATTCCCGCAACGCCTTGGGGCAAAACAATTCTTTGGCGCAAAGTCGTCCGTCTATGAACGGAATAAGGTTCAGGTGTAAGTGCGGCGTTGTTTCGTCCAGATGAACAACGGCGGATATGATATTTTCCGTTCCGTACGTTTGAGCAAAGTACATTGTCGCGTCGGTAAAGAATTCTTCTTGCTGTTCTTCCGATAATTGGTCAAAAAACGGTCCGTCCGAACCGATGACAAAAGAACACATTAAAACCGCGTCCTTGCGTGGACGTTTGTTTTCTTGGGCAAGCCGCTTTTTGATATACTCTGTATAACTTTCATCTCGTTTGACTATGTGATAATTGTTACGAGTGCGCGCGCTATCAATAGATTCATTTTCTCCCTGATAGGTTTCGTCTCGTTCATTTTCTTTTTCGATAGGTGGAATATCCGTCTTGTGATATTTCTCCATATGGCATACTAAATATGATATTGTTTTTCCCTCCTTTAATCGTAATGTTTTTGGCGGACAAAGCCTCGCAGAGCCCACTAAACTTCGCTTGTGAAGTATAGTGGGCTATACTTATGGCAAAGCCGATAAGTTAGAACACTATACTGAAATAGGGCTCCCGTAAAATATTTTCAAACAAATATTTTACGGGAAAAGGAGCAATCGACTGAAAAGTATAGCGAAATAATTTTTAATTAGTTCGCTTACAAAAAGTCGCATTGCGACGCAGTGGGCTATACTTTTGCCTTGCGTCATCTCTCTGTTCCGCCTTGTCCTGAAAAGTTTTGTTTGCCGGCGCAGGCATTTTACGACCGCCTGCAAGTCTTGAATACAATCATCTGCAACCACCTTCCTTTTACAAAAAAAATAGGCGCTTGCCATAAAGCAAACGCCGAGCGGAATTTCTCCCTCTTTATATAACCGTTAAACTCACCCCGAAATTTCACTTTTGAGAGGAAAATTTTTATTTTTATAAAAAATATTATTTTAGTTGACAGCTTTTGTCATATTTTAGGTGATATAATAAAGCCGTATTATGGGTATTTATAACAAAGAGTTCGGTAAGCTCTCGCCTTATCTTCTCAATAAAAAATTAAAGCCGTCAAAGAAAGTTGACGGTAAATACGTCTATTTCTATCCGGACTGCCAAAAGAAAAACGGTTTTAGGATAGTTCACGTCAGCAAAGAAGAGTGGAAACTTTTAGTCGAACAAGACAAAATTGAATACAGTAATAACCGTAAGCACGACGAAAGGAAAACAGATCTCCGCGAATACTTCTTTGATGATGACGAGGATTTCGGCGACACGAAAAAAGGTAATATCAAATATTTCTCAAATAAGCGGTTAATCGCATACGAAAAAGAAGAATGGGAAACTCTCGAAAATTTTATCTGCGAGAGTTTAGATAAAGAGAAATTAGTTCACAGCTTTGACAATACCGATTTTGCTATTTATCTGCTTGCAATAGAAAATGAAGTAGATCAAAATGAAGTTGCGGAAATGCTCGGTCTTTCGCCGTCATTTGTAAACCGCAGAGTAAAAGTTATATTACATAAAATACTCATTGAAAAAATGAATAACGGCGAGTTCAGTCCTAAACGACTGCAAGCCGAGGCGGAATATAAACGCTACGTCATTACTGGAAAGGCAGACAGTTTTGCGGACGTCAAGACCTTTTTATTCCTCACGATGCTACCGCAAAATATTGTATTCCGTTGGCTTTACTGCTTGTTCGGTTCGCATCAATTATTCAAATTTTGCTTTATGTTTATTTATCGTTTGGAAAACGTCTTAAATAAACCCGTTGACGGTTTCGCTAATCTTTTAGAGCCGTATAGCAGAAAATTATACGACCGCCACACGAAGAAATTCGGTCCCGTATTCAAGTTATTGTTTATCTTCCTTGAACTGAAATGCGCCGAGAACTTAAAACGGGTAGGATTATATGAAAAGCCCGCAAACGAGGCGTTTATAAAACAAGTAAGGCAGACGGCTAACCGCTGCCATATTTCCGTTGAAGAATTGCGAGACAAACGAATATTTCCGTTTGCCCAAAAAACAATAGAAAAACGGGTAGAACAGTTCTGTAAACAAAACCATCTACCCGTCCCGAAAAAGCAATTCAATTTCAACAAAACGAAACCGCAAGTGAAAATTAAATACCGACCAAAGTAAAAGGCAAGGAACGATTCAAATTCCTTGCCTGAAATCATATTTTAAATATCCGATAAAAACAAAATAAATCCGAACCAATCGCGGGTTACAATCAACCGCTCTGAGTTCGGATTATTTTGATTTGGTGGAGATAGTCGGGGTCGAACCGGCGACCTCTTGAATGCCATTCAAGCGCTCTACCAACTGAGCTATACCCCCTTTGTTTACAGAATATATTTTACAATATTAAAAAGTTTTTTTCAACTGTTTTAACATTAAATTTCAAAATTCATCTTTTTTTCGGGAATTGCCATAGTCTTAATTAGATTGCGTGATATCTATTCCAACAAAAAAAAGACCCGTAAAGTGCTGTTCCATTAGGGATTTTTGAAAAACCAAAATTAAATGGTAATTGCACTTTCAAGCGGTAGGCATTAAAGGATTTGGAGTTATTTCTAAATCCTTTTTTGTGTTTAGACTTTCAGAC
>CAJOMM010000084.1 GCA_905235765.1 uncultured Clostridia bacterium | reverse complement strand
ACCGAGACCGGCTGAAATCAATATCAATATCAAGGGCGAAATACTGCCCTTTTTTATTTTCTTGTATACGAGATAGGTTACCGCTACGATTGAGAAAATAATTAGAGATTTATAGTCGAAAGAAAGGGGCTCCGATATTGCGGTAAAGCCCAGCACCACTTCTGCGAACATAATTAAACCCGTCGCTATGATTAGTCCGACGACTACAGGTCTTACGCCTGACAAAAAGCTTTTAACTCCGGCATATTTCATAAGCCCGTTAATAACCGAAGCTATCAGCAACATGATTATAAACGCCGGCAAAACCACACCGATAGTCGCGAGGAGCGCGCCGACAAATCCACCCTGAGACGCGCCGACGAACGTCGCCATATTTATTGCGATAGGCCCCGGCGTAGATTCCGAAACGGCGATAAAATTCAAAAGTTCGGGTTCAGTTAGCCAGCCGTGAATTATTACCTCTTCTTTAAGCACCGGTATCATACCGTAACCGCCGCCAAAGGATACGGCGCCGATTTTCAAAAAGGTTAAAAACAATTCGAGAAGAGCGCTCATTTTTTATTCTCCTCTCCGCTTTTTTCCGATTCTTTTCCCCTTTTCTTCTTTATATATCCGAAAAGATATAAGAAAACCCCTATTCCTCCGCCTATCAGAATTATAAATACCGTGGAAAATTTAAGCGCAAAAATTTCTAAAAGAATAAGCGTAACTATGGTAAGCGCCGTCATCGTTATATTGAAAGGCGTCTTTTCAACGTGCTTAAACATCTTTATTCCCGCGGAAATTATAAGAAAAACAACCGCCGCCTGTATACCTCGAAAAGCGTATCCAACGTATTTGAATTTTAAAAATTCATCAAAAAATAACGAGATTACGAAAATTATTATAAACGAAGGCAATACCACGCCTATGGTGGCAAAAACAGATCCAAAAAATTTATTCAGTTTATATCCTATGAAAGTGGCTGAATTTACGGCTAACGGACCGGGAGAAGATTCTGCGATGGCTATAATATCGAGAAATTCTTCGTGAGATATCCATTTCTTTTTCTCAACGAGTTCCCTTTCAATAATAGCTACCATCGCATATCCGCCGCCAAACGTTATGATTCCTATCTTAAAAAATGTAATAAACAGAATTAAAAGGGATTTTAACTTTTTCAATTTTTTCTCCGACGATCAATAATTTGGACGTATTATTTTAACTGCGTACTCGGTATCGAACTCCGTCCAAGGCAAAATATCTTTAGGCGGTTCGACGCGAAAAACCAAACGGTCTTTACTTACAGGATGGGTAAACGCAAGATAATACGCCCATAAGGCAAGCCGACCTTTCCTTGCGTTCTCTCCGCCGTAACGCATATCGCCGTATACGGGGCAACCTATCTGTTGCATCTGTACCCGTATCTGGTGGCTCCTGCCCGTATGAAGCCGTACTTCGGTAAGTGCAAGCCCGTCTTTAACGTCTATCACTTTATATTCGAGTTCGGCAAATTTTGCCCCCTCGGTCGTCGGCGCACAAACGTACACCATATTGTTTACGGCGTTCTTTTTCATATAATGGGTCAAAGTCGCTTGTTCTTCCTTCGGAACGCCCGTAAGTACGGTGAGATACCGTTTTTCAAAATCGCCGCTTTTCAACTGTTCCGAAAGTCTTGAAGCCGCCTTTCCGGATTTGGCAAAAACCATTACTCCGCCCGTGGGTCTATCAAGCCTGTGAACAAGTCCCAGATATACGTTTCCGGGCTTATTGTACTTTTCTTTTATATATTTTTTTATCGCGGTTAGCATGTCCTCGTCTTTGCTTTCGTCTTCACACGACGGAACGTTCTGCGGTTTTAAAACCACTATTATATGATTATCTTCGTATAAAATAGTCAAATCTTCCATAGTTTACCCATTTATTTCTTTTTCCGTCCAGATTCCGCTGTTTCCGCAAGGGAGAATTATGCCTTCTTCCTCGGTTTTAAGCCCTACTTCGTAAGCGGATACAAACCCGCCTTTCTCCTTTTGAACCGTAGTTGCAAGTACGTTTTTTATTACTTGAGGTTGAAGCCCGGTCGTATAACTGTTGATAAGAAAAAACAAAGGTCTGTCCGACAAAACTTTTACGCACGTCTTTACCAATGAAAACAGTTCGTTTTCAAGTTTCCACGTTTCTCCGTTAGGTCCCCTGCCGTAAGACGGAGGATCCATTATTATAGCGTCGTATTTTCTACCGCGACGAATCTCTCTTTCTACGAATTTTCTGCAATCGTCGACTATAAACCTCGCCTTTTCATCAGGCGCGCCGCTTAAGACAACGTTTTCTTTAGCCCGTTCTACCATTGCTTTGGCAGAATCGACGTGGCATACTTTCGCACCTTCTTTAAGGCATGCGCAGGTTGCGCCTCCGGTATAAGCAAAAAGATTTAAAACGCTGATTTCCCTGTCGGCGTTTTTTATAAGAGAGCGCATATAGTCCCAATTCACCGCCTGTTCGGGGAAAAGTCCGGTATGCTTGAAGCCCATAGGCTTTACTTTGAATTTAAGGTCTTTATAGGAAACCGTCCACTCTTCCGGAAATTGCGCCATCTTAACCCATTTCCCACCGCCGGTCTCGCTCCTTATATACTTTGCCGATAACTTCTTATATTCGTCCAACTTAAACTCGCTGTCCCAAATAACCTGAGGGTCCGGACGAAGCAAATATATTTTTCCCCAGCGTTCTAACTTATATCCGTTGCCGGTGGCTATTACCGAATAATCCTGCCAGTCTGCGGCTTTCATTATTTTACCTTTACCACTGTTACCGTTACGGTTGTGCCGTTTACGTCGAGCTCTTTAGTGTACCCTTCGTAATTCCCTTCGATTACCTCGTCGGCAAGAACTACCGATCTGAACGCCGTTCCGTTTATCGCAGATTTTACTACGTCGCCGTCCACCGTATAATATACCCTTATTCTGTCAACGACGTCAAACCCTGCCTCCTTACGCATCGTTTGAACTTTGGAGTTCTCTTTCAACGCCTTCTCTGTAAAGTTCGGGCGTTACTTCCGTATCCATCACGACCGTAAGTCCGCTGTCGCTGGCGGAAACGTATCCTTCCACACTCTTACTCTCTATCAAAAGATCGCCGTCGGTAAATTCAAATTCGTCGCCGTTAAACTCCGCCTTATACGTCTCGCCTTTCTTTACTGCGGAAACGACGGCGTTCGCGTCGCAAGTCGCTAAAAATTGTTTTATATTGCCGAGTTTTGCGCCGTATTTCGGGCCTAAAGTCTTTAATTGCGGCTTTATCGAGTATGACACAAACTTCCCTGCGTCTACCAAATTTTCTATCTCTTTAACGTTAAGTTCATCTTTTGCAATATTCAGTAAATCCCCGGATAGTTCCACCTTTCTGTCGCTGCATACGTAAACTTTGGAAAGAGGTTGACGGTTCTTTATGTTGGCGGAATTCCTGCAAGCCCTACCGAGAACGACTATATCGAGTACGTTTTGCATGCCTTCCTCTAACTCCCTATCTATAGCGTTTTCGTTGCATTTCGGAAAATCGCAGAGGTGAACGGATATCGGCGCGTCTTTATAAAACTGCGGAACGAGATTCTGATAAATCGATTCTGCCATAAACGGAGTAAACGGCGCGGAAAGCTTCGCCATGGTTACTAAAACCGTGTAAAGCGTAGCGTAAGCAGACGCTTTATCTTCGGTCATATCGTGTCCCCAGTATCTTTCTCTGCCACGTCTTACGTACCAGTTTGACAGATCGTCGGTAAACGCGGAAAGCGCGCGCGCTGATCCGAATATATCGTACGAAGCAAGTCCGTTATCGACCGTCTTAATTAAAGTATTCAGTTTGGACAATATCCATTTATCCATAAGCGAAAGTTTACGGTCTTTCAGCTCGTATTCTCTCGGATCGAATTTATCTATTTCCGCATATAACACGAAGAAGGCATAGGTGTTCCAAAGCGTGCCCATAAACTTTCTCTGCGCTTCCGATACCGCGTCTTCGTAAAATCTCGAGGGAAGCCATGGCGCGGAACCGGTATAAAAATACCATCTTACGGCGTCAGCACCCTGTTTATCGAGAACAGTCCACGGATCTACAACGTTGCCTTTATGCTTACTCATTTTAATACCGTTTTTATCGTTGACGTGCCCTAAAACTATACAATTCTTAAACGGCGCTTTATCGAACAGCAACGTAGACACGGCTAAAAGCGTGTAAAACCATCCGCGCGTCTGATCTATAGCTTCAGAAATAAAATCCGCCGGGAAATGGCTCTCAAATAATTCTTTGTTTTCAAAAGGATAATGGAACTGCGCAAAAGGCATGGACCCTGAATCGAACCAACAGTCTATAACGTCCTTTTCTCTTATAAACGTTCCGCCGCATTCACACTCGAAAGTGCATTCGTCGATATACGGTCTATGAAGTTCGATATCACCTTCTATATGACAAAGTTCCTTCAGTTCTTTTTTGCTGCCTATAACGTGAACCTTGCCGCATTTATTACATACCCATACCGGAAGCGGAGTTCCCCAATAACGCTCTCTGGAAATACCCCAGTCGATAACGTTTTCGAGAAAGTTCCCCATCCTGCCCTTTTTAATGGTTTCGGGCATCCAGTTTATCGAATCGTTGGCGGCAAGCAGCCTGTCTTTAACTGCCGTCATTTTGATAAACCAACTCTCCCTCGGATAATACAAAAGCGGAGTATCGCAACGCCAACAGAAAGGATAACTATGGGTAAATTCCATAGTTTTGAACAGCAACTTGCGTTCTTTTAAGTCTTTTATAATAAGCTTGTCTGCGTCTTTGACGAAAATACCGGCAAATTTTCCGCAACGCGCGTCAAGATTTCCCTGCGGATCAACGAGTTTAACGGAAGGCAGATCGTACCTGTCGCCCACGATGTGGTCGTCTTCTCCGAACACCGGAGCTATGTGAACGATACCCGTACCGTCTTCCATAGTTACGTAATCGGCGCAGGTAACGAAATACGCCTTTTTACCGCTGTCTTTTATTTCCTTTTCGACGAAATCAAAAAGCGGTTCGTATTCCGCATATTCGTAATCTTTGCCCGTTTTTTCAGAAACGGTAGTGTAATTTTCGAAATATTTGTCGACCAACGCTTTGGCAAGTATAAAATGCGTACCGTCATCCGTTTCTATCTCGGAATAAATTTCCGCAGGATTCATACATAACGCCATATTGTTAGGAAGCGTCCACGGCGTAGTGGTCCAGGCAAGGAAATAAGTGTTCTCTTTCCCTTTAGCCTTAAACGCCACAAAAACAGAAGTCTCTTTTACGTCTTTATATCCCTGGGCTACTTCGTGTGAAGAAAGCGCGGTTCCGCAACGCGGACAATACGGAACTATTTTATATCCTTTATATAACAGTCCTTTATTCGCAATTTCTTTCAGCGCCCACCATTCGGATTCTATATATTTGTCGTCGTAGGTAATATAAGGATTTTCCATATCCGCCCAGTAACCGACGCGGTCGCTCATTTTTTCCCACTCGGTTTTATATTTCCATACGCTTTCTTTACATTTTTTTATAAAAGGCTCTATACCGTACTTTTCAATCTCCGGTTTACCGTCTATCCCCAAAAGTTTTTCAACTTCAAGTTCTACGGGAAGCCCGTGCGTATCCCAGCCTGCCTTTCTTAAACAGTGGTCGCCTTTCATAACGTGATAACGCGGTATTATATCTTTAATAACCCTCGTCAAAATATGTCCGATATGCGGTTTCCCGTTAGCCGTTGGCGGTCCGTCGTAAAATGTAAATTCACGACTCCCCTCGTTCCTTTCCTGATTTTTAAGAAAAATTTCGTTTTCTTTCCAAAATTCAAGAATCTCTTTTTCCCTGTCCAAAAAATTTAAAGACGAATCTACTTTCTTATACATAAATCGCTCCGGTATAGTTTTATCTTTATGAAGTTTACTATAATAGTATAAAATTATTTGTCGTTTTTGTAAAGTTAATTTTCGCAAAATAAGATTTTTTACCAAAAAAACTTGCTTAATTTCTGCTTTTGATATAAAATGTATTTACCGTGCTATGTGGGGAGTCAGCGATGCCCTGTCGTCCGCAATTCGCTTTAGCGGAACAGAATGCTTATTGAGGCGTATTACGTGGAAGGTTGCGCCCGATAAGGGGCGTTGATATCAAGGTCTTGTGCAACGCGTTCCCGCGAACCGTGTCAGGGCAGGAATGCAGCAGCACTAAACGGATAAACGCGTGTGCCATAAGGTTGCTTTGAAGGAGTTACCTGTCGGGTTACCGCTTCGGCGTTGTACGTCGATTTAAGATGCACGGTTTTTTGAAAATTTCCGCCCACGAAAAAATTTCGTGGGCGGTAAAAATTATAAAGCCTTATAAAGCGATTTTTTATTAAAAAGCAAAAAAAATTTCTTTTTTGACTGAAATTATATTGACAAAAAATGTATAATTTACTATAATGAATAAGCATTTGATTGTCGCTGCTATGGCTCAGCAGGTAGAGCACGTCCTTGGTAAGGACGAGGTCACCGGTTCGAATCCGGTTAGCAGCTCCAA
>CAJOMM010000083.1 GCA_905235765.1 uncultured Clostridia bacterium | reverse complement strand
CTCCATCCGAGCCGCTCGTTGCGCTGCGGGCAGTCCGTCGGAACGGAGAGGTAGTTCGAGAGCTGGACCCAGTAGACGTTGGAGATCAGCCTGTTGACGTCCTTCACGCCCGTCAGGATACGCAGTCCAAAGTAGCCCACCTGCTTGAGGTTCTCCATCATTTTGGCATGCTTCAAGCTGTCGGCCAAGGCCAGCGAGTCCTGCGCCGAAAGCGGTTTGGCGGGCTTTTTGTTGCGGGCCTGCGGCTGCTGACGGCGGTTGTTGTTCTGCCTCGGCGCATTGGCCTTCTTGAGCAGGGGTATCTTGTTGTAGAGGTTCTTCATGTCGGCACTTGCCGAAGCCTGCATGGTGGTAGAACTCTGCACGGATAAGAAAATCGGCGTGTTCACGGGCTACTATTACGCCTCTTCCATGGCGGCGCAGACCATAACTCCGATGCTTCTCGGCGCGCTTCTTCTGGTCCCCGACTTTGACTGGTTCTTACTCCCCATCTACGCCGGTATCTGCACGCTGATAGCAACCGTGATATTCCTGTTTATAAAGAACGTTAAACTCAAAAAAACCAAAATAAAAACCGGTTTGGAAGCATTAGACCAGGATTAATAAAAGTGAATTGTCAAACTAAGTGCAACACATAGAGATAAAAAAGTTAAATAGATCTACAGGTTTTTGATAATGTAAAACTTTTTTGGGTCTGGCGTTAATTAACGCCAGATTCTTTTTCAACGTTTTTTCGGATACGCGGGAAAGGTTATGACCTTTGGGGTAAAACTCCCGAAGTAATCCGTTCAAATTTTCATTTGTTCCTTTTTGCCATGCGCAATACGGGTCGGCAAAGTACATATTGCAATTAAGTTTTTCTTCTACTTCACGCCAACATGAAAATTCGCTTCCTCTGTCGCATGTAATCGTTTTTACTGCCCCTTTCGGCAATTGTGATAACGCTTTAATTATTGCATCAGCCATTACTTCGCCGCTTCTGTTTGGTATTTTAACAGCTATATAATATCTTGTTTTCCTTTCTGCCAGCGTGGCAAAACACGCTTTCGTTTTACCAATTCCTGATACTACCGTATCTGCTTCCCAATGACCGAACTCTAACCGTTTATACACGCTTTTATCTCTCTTCCGTATGGATTTCCCCGTCGTGAATCTTCCGCCATTTTTTAATCTTTTTCGTGTTTTTCCTTTTCGCCTTAAATTCTTTAACGTTGATTTCAAATATCGTTCGTCTATCCACCTGTAGATTGTCTTAAATGACGGCATCTTTAACTCGCAGGGCGTATTAGATATTTGTTCCGGAGACCACGTTAATGCAAGTTTCTCATCAATGTAATCTATTACTTCTTTGCCCCAAAACATACCTCGATGTCGGTAACTGTTTCTTAAATTACTTTTTCGTTGCGCGGTATACGGATAATATCTCGGCACATCTCTCATAAACGTGCAATTCCTTCTCAATTCTCTTGAAACCGTACTCACGTTCCTACCGAGCAATCTCGCAATTTCTCTGTAACTTTTGCCTTTTATGTAATATTCCCGTAGACAACAGCGTTCTTCTATGGTAAAATGATGATAGTTCATATATCTCTCCCTGGTTATTTGTTTTAGTCAAACATTATTTTACCATAGATTTATATGAACTTCTTTTTTCCCCCTTCTATTGTGTTGCACTTAATAGTATAATTCACCTTTACAACTGAAAAATCCGAGCCACTACGCTCGGATTTTCGTTTCGTCTGATTTAAGCGTTAAGTTTTTGGCGTTCGTACTGCAACTTATACAGTTCGTAATATCTCCCCTTTTTATCGAGAAGTTCAAAATGATTGCCTTCCTCTATTATATTACCGTGCGAAAGAACGATGATTTTATCCGCGTGCTGTATCGTCGAAAGCCTATGCGCCACTATAAGCATCGTTCCCACGCTCATCATCTTTTCCAATGAGCTTTGAATAAGTAATTCCGTTTCCGCGTCTATATTTGCCGTCGCTTCGTCCAATATCATTACTTCGGGATGATGTATTATCATTCGCGCAAAGGAAAGAAGCTGTCTTTGTCCTGCCGAAAAATTGTTGCTCCGCTCCCTGACCTCTTCGTTAAGCCCGTGTTCTAACTCTGATATAAACTTGTCCGCGTTTACAAATCGGCAAGCTTCCATTATCTCTTCGTCCGTCTTGTCCTCATACAATACTATATTGCTTCTGACCGTTCCGGCAAAAAGAAATACGTCTTGAAGCATCTGCCCGAAATGTCTCCTTAAAGAAGAAATCTTTATCTTTTTTATATCTATGCCGTCAATCAATATCTGACCTTTCTGTATGTCGTAATTCCGACAAATAAGAGATAGAATTGTGGATTTACCCGACCCTGTAGCCCCGACAAAAGCCACGGTATCCCCTGCTTTTACCTTAAACGAAACGCCTTTAAGCACCCACTCGTCGGCGGTGTACTTAAACCATACGTCTTTGAATTCGATATTCCCTTCAATCTTTTCAAGCTCTATAGCGTCAGGCTCGTCGACTACCGACGGAACTATATCCAAAATAGTAAAGATCTTCTCCGCCGAAGCAAACGCCGATTGAAGAACGTTAAACTGCTCCGCCAGATTTTGTATAGGATTAAAAAATTTAGTCGTATATAGATAAAACGAAACTACTGTTCCGGAAGTTATTGTCTGTCCTAAAAAAGTCGTCCCGTCAAGATAACCTTTTCCGCCGAGATAGAATACGCACAAAACCGAAGCAATATACAACATATAAACCGACGGACGAAAGGTGCTGAATACAAAAATCTCTTCCATCCTTGATTTTGCCACTTTTTCGTTGCGTTTGTCAAACTCCTCCATCTTTCTGTCCGTGCGATTGAATATCTGGGTCAACTTGATTCCCGAAAGATTTTCGGATAAAAAGACGTTGATACCCGTCGTTGCGTCTTTCACCTTTCTGAAAGCGCGACGGGAAAATTTTCGGAATATAAACGTAAACAACACGATAAACGGCATGAAACACAAAATCATCAGCGTCAGTTCAAGGTTTAGCGCAAGCATTGCCGCAAGAACGCCTATTATAACCAAAAAGTTCTGAACGAGATTAACTATTACGTTCGTAAACATTCTGGAAAGCGCGTTTGTGTCGTTTGTTACCCTCGTAACAAGCGTCCCCACAGGAATCTTGTGCAGTTGCTCGTGAGAAAGACTTTCTATATGCTTGAAAAGGTCGCCCCTTACACCGGACACGATCTTCTGCCCCGTTTTTTGTAAAAGTATCGCTTGAATATATGTGGTTACTACTGATACTATAAGTATTCCGACGTAAATTCCCACCCGTATAAACAACGCTCCTAATTCAAACGATTGTTTTATGGTATCCTCTATATTGCCGAGTAATATCGGCGAAACTATATCGTATGCGATAGCGAAAATCATAAGGAAAAAAGCCAGCAAAAAACTTTTCCAATACGGCTTAGCGTATTTGAAAAGCCTACGGATTATTTCCCCGTCTTTCATGTGCCTGTCAAAACCAAACGATTCTTTCTTATCTTTTACGGTCAGAAACGCTACGAGAAATCCCAAGGAAAAAACGCCGATTATCGCGCCTACTACTAATAACGGATAATATTCCCTCATACTATGCGTTCTCCTTTTCTTCAAGTTTCTGAAGCGCAACGATCTTAGCGTAAGCCGGACAACTTACGAGAAGTTCTTGATGCGTGCCGACCGCAGATACCTCTCCGTTTTCCAAAAATATTATCTTATCCATATTTTTAACGGTGGAAATTCTATGCGCTATCAGTATAGTCGTTTTGCCTTTTCTCTTCACCCCGAGATTTTCGAGTATTGTTTTCTCCGTTTCGGTATCGACGGCGGAAACGGAATCGTCAAGAATAAGTATAGGCGCGTTTTTCATTAACGCGCGCGCTATGGAAATCCTCTGTTTTTGTCCGCCGGAAACGGTTACGCCGCGTTCGCCGAGCACGGTGTCGTAACCGTCGGTAAATTCTTCTATATCGTTTGCGACGCAAGCATATTTCGCGGCCTCTTTCACCCCTTCTCTGTCCTTTTCGGATGCAAACGAAATATTTTCTTCTATCGTGTCCGAAAACAGGAAATTATCCTGCGGAACGTACGCGGCATTACGCCTCACGGATTCTATAGTAAGCGTATTAACATCTTTATCGTCAATAAAAAGCGTGCCGTCTTCTACGTTATATATCCTTAAAATAAGATCCGCTAAAGTCGTTTTCCCTGCGCCTATCTTGCCGACAAGCCCTACGCTTTCGCCAGCCTCTATGGTAAAAGAAACGTTCTTTAATACGTCTCGATTGCCCGCTGGATATCTGAAAGTAAGATTCTTGAACTCTATTTTACCGGAAATTGTTCCGGCGTCTACTGCGCCTTCTCCGTCTTTTACGTCAATTTCCGCGTCTAAAAGTTCGGATATTCTGTTCAACGAAGTTTTACCGCGCGAGTGCATATCTACAAGTTCGGATATTGCCATTATCGGCCATACTATTGCCGTAAAATATCCGATAAATTCAAGCAAAGACTCGGCTGAAATATTACCGAGGTAGACTATATATCCGCCAACCCCTAAAATAACGCATATTACCGATTCTACGAACAGAGTAACCGACACGCGAAGCATAGTCGACATCTTTGTAAAATCAACGTTAGCCGTTTCGTTCTTCTTATTCAGTTTATTGAAATTCCAAAGTTCTTTGGCTTCTTTTACGAAAGCCTTTATTACGGAAATACCGGAGAAACTTTCCTGCGCAAAGTCGGAAATCTCCGAATACACTTGCTGGCGATAGTCCCATTTCTTCATCATATACTTGTTGAGAATCATACCGATTATCAGCAAGATAACCATTGGTATAAGACAAAAAATCGTTAAAATCGGCTGTACCCTCAACATATTGTATAAAGACATCGCTCCTAATAAAAGCGCGTCCAAAAACATCATCAGTCCCCAACCGAAACACTCTTCCACAGTTTCCAGATCGTTTGTAAACAGCGCCATCAGGTTTCCGACCCTGTTTACCTGAAAATAGTTTTGTGAAAGGTAACGAGCGTGGTCGAACATCTCTTTTCTTAAATTCTTTTCCGTCCTTATGCTTGCGCCGAAAAAGCATACGCGCCATAGAAATCTCCCGGCAATCATAGCAAGCATAACGTAGAATATAGGCGCGCAAATAGTGTCTAAAAGCGCGTTTAAGTCAAACGCGACCGTTTTAGCCTCGTCAATATATCCGCTGTTTATCCCCAGCAACAAAGTCTTATATATTTTAGGAATTTCAAGCTGCATATAATCGACTAAGACCAAAGATAAAAGTCCCAGTAACAGCAA
>CAJOMM010000082.1 GCA_905235765.1 uncultured Clostridia bacterium | reverse complement strand
CATTTGCGTCCTGATTTTATCGAAAGAACAAAAAAGAATAAAAAAGCAATCAACGCAATCGGAGTTAAAATCTTAAAAAAGACTTGTCCCCAATCCTTATCGGATAAAAAACTAAAAGCCGAACCTTGATTTTCCACAAAAGTAAAATAAAAAAAATTTTTTATGACAATCGTTTGCCCGTGATCTTCATAAAGTTTTTTGAAGGCTTGCTTAGAAATTTGATCGGCAACTATGATTAAAGGAATAACTATATAAAAAATTATTCGTTTTCGTCCAGTAGCCCCAGTTCTTTGCATATATCCTCCAAATGTAATTCTCCCGGATTTAAAACTTCCTCCATATTAAAACCGTTTTCCCCGGAAGACGCTATATATTCTGAAATCTTACTTTTCGGATCAAACACTCCGTCGTTATCTTTACCGATCATAACCGATAGTTCTTCGACAACCTCACGACCTATTTTGTCTGACAGAATTATATCCAACTTCGCCTTTATTTCATTAGCGTTTTTAACAACTTCATACTTCGGATATTTATCGGTTAAATAATCAAAATATCTTTGCCATTTATCGCGAAAAACTTTGAGATATTCCGTATTTAAGGCATATAATTTTTCCGCATCTTTTTTGGAATTTTCAAGATATTCCTCTGATTTTTTTACGGCTTCTGCGATTAATTTGTCCTTATATTGATATGCGGCGAGTTGTTCTGACATACTCTTGTTGTCTTGCAATAACTCAGAAATTCTGCTTTTTTGTTCCGCCAGTTTATTTTCGTAACTTAAAACGCATTTATCGATTATTTGCTGAACTTCTATTCGGGCGTACTTCTTCTTTTCAAGTTCCAAAGCCGCTCTCCTCCCCTTTTTTAATTTTTTATATTTCCACCGCGAATCTCATCAAGCATTTCGTTTTTCAATTCGTACAATTTATCGGATAAATCGACTTTATAAACGTGAGGTTTATCAAGCCTTTTATATTCGTCCCAGAAACTTTCAAGTTCTCTTTCCGTATAAGCTTTTATATCTTTGAGAGAAGGTCTGTCGTAAACAACTTCTCCGTTTATAATTATATCTTGCTGAAGAGGTCTTAAAGTATAATTTTCAAAAGTGATTTTTTTCCATCTTTCGGTCGGATGCGATAAAACCAAAGGCTGATGTTCGTCATATTTTTCCTCATCGCGAAGGAAAATAAAATCTGCCTCTGCCATATTTGTTTTTTTATCGTAAACCCTGTATATGTTTTTAAATCCGGGATTGGTAATTTTTTCTACGGTTTCTGAAATTTTTATTTTGGGAATAATTTTACCGTCGTCATTTATTATTGCCGAAAGCTTATAAACTCCTCCGAGCGCAGGCATATCTGCACTTGTAATAAGTTTGGTGCCTACTCCCCACGAATTTATCTCTGCACCTTGATTTTTAAGCGAGCTGATAGAATATTCATCCAAATCTCCCGACGCGCATATTATCGCTTCCGGGAAACCCGCTTCGTCCAACATCTTCCTTGCCTTTTTGGAGATATAAGCAAGATCTCCCGAATCAAGTCTTATGCCTTTAGGTTTGAGACCTTCTTTTTTTAATTCTTTAAACACTTTGATAGCGTTAGGAATGCCCTGCCTTAAAGTGTCATAAGTATCCACAAGTAAAAGAACGTTATCCGGATAAACGTCGGCATAAGCCTTAAAAGCCGTATATTCGTCTTTAAAATTCATTACCCAACTGTGGGCGTGAGTGCCCGACACCGGTATGTCAAACATTTTACCGGCAAGAACGTTCGACGTTGAATTACAGCCGCCTATAACCGCCGCTCTCGCCCCATAAATGCCGGCGTCCGGCGCCTGAGCACGGCGCAAACCGAATTCCATAACGATGTCGTCCTTAGCGGCATAACGGATTTTAGCCGCCTTGGTTGCTATAAGCGTTTGGAAGTTAATATTGTTTAATATAGCCGTTTCAATAAGCTGCGCTTGCATAATAGGGGCTTTAACCGTGAGTATCGGCTCCCCCGGGAAAACAACCGTTCCCTCCGGCACAGCATACAAATCGCCGGTAAACCTGAAGTCTTTAAGATAAGTTAAAAATTCGGCGGAAAATAAGCCGAGACTTTTCAAATAAGCGATTTCTTCTTCGCCGAATTTCAAATTGGTAATATAATCTATAACTTGTTCTAAACCGCATGCGACAGAATAAGTTATCATACCGTTCTGACGGAAAAATACGTCGAATACCGCAATTTCGTTTTTACGGTCTTCTTTCATATATCCGTTCATCATAGTCAATTGATATAAGTCGGTAAGTAAAGTTAAATTTCTTGTATCCATAGCGTTATTTAAATGATTTAATCTCCGGAAGCGGTTCGGTTTCTTTTTTCTCATTTTCCGCTTGTTTTTCTGCTTTTCTTTGAGCGTAGTCCTTATAGTCCTTTGAGTTGTTAAGCGCAATGCTTTCAGTCTTATTGCCTGCAGTTACAAGGCTTATTATTGAATATATCGCCCAAATAACTAAAGTAATAATTAAAGCAACCCACCAAGCCGCATATTGAAATACGGCGTAGAAAACGGCAAGCCCTAATAATAGCGCGCTTATAAAATAAAATACGGGAGAGGATCTTTTAATACCTAAGACCAGCGCCAAAATGCCAAAGCCGGAAAATAAACAAAACAAGAAATTAATGGCAGGATGCGTCCAAAAATTCCAAGGAATTAAAACGTCCATTAACATAACGGCTAAAGACACGATTAATATCGAAATGGAAACCACGGCGATAATTACGCCGGACTTTGAAGTTTTCATTATAATCCTCCGATTTTATATTAGTATAACATATTAAAAATTTTTTGTAAATATAATTTTAGGCGCGTTAACGGATAATTTTCCGCGAATAATCTTTTTATACAAAATTATTTCCATTGACATGTAAATTTATTTATGTTACAATCTAAAAAAAAGTAAAGGTAAAATATGATAGGAATTATTGTTGCACTAAAAAAAGAAGCAAACGGACTTATAGATAGCTTAACGGAAAAAAGCGAATTTTGTCTTTCGGGAAAACAGTTTTATCGCGGAAAATTTCTCGGGCACGAAGTAATTATCGCATTATCCGGAATAGGAAAAGTCAGCGCCGCACTATCCGCGCAAACCCTGATAGATAAATTTTCGCCGAAATATATTTTAAATTTCGGCTCTGTCGGCGGAATAAAAGGCGAAGTTGAAGTTCTTAAATATTACGCAATAGAAAAATGTTGTCAATACGACTTCGACTTAAGCAGTTTAGATAACGTTAAAGTCGGCTATATGCAGGATTACGACACAATATATTTTTATCCGCAAACAGACTGTTTGGATTTTCTTAAACCGGCGAATCTTTCCACTTCCGATAGATTTACAGAAAAACCGTCTGATATAGAAACCGTAAAATCTTTGGATTGCAATCTATTCGATATGGAAGGCGCGGCGATAGCGCAAGTCTGCAAATCCAACGATATTCCCCTTTATATGATTAAAGGCGTTACAGACACTTACGGAAGCGGCGCAGACATTAATACGTTCTATCAGAATTTAGATAAAGTTTGCAAAGGGTTCGACGCGGTTTTGCAAAAATTTTTTACGGCAAAAGAAAATGCATAACTTTACCGAAAAGCTTTTTCTGATAAAAGAACAAAACGATAATTTTGCGGCGTTCACGAGGAAAATCGCTTGCGATACAAAATCTGAAGTTATCGGAGTTAAAATCCCAAAAATCAGAAAACTTGCAAAATCTCTCCCATACGATAAAGATCTTTATTCAAGTTTTTTTAACGAAGAACATAGATATTTAGAAGAAAAATTGCTCCACGGATTTTTGATTGCAAAATTT
>CAJOMM010000081.1 GCA_905235765.1 uncultured Clostridia bacterium | reverse complement strand
AAAAAATTGGTAAAAGAAAAAAAATTTATAAGAGGGTTAAATTTTAATATCGTAATATCCATTACGAGACTTTTGCTTGTATTCTGCATTGCTGTAAGCATAATAGGATATTTTAAATTTACAGATTCTCTTACAAATGAATATATAAACTCGGCGATTAGAACAGCCGGCACCGCAAACGAATTTTTAGATCCTGAGTTGATAAAAGATTGGAGCGAAGAGGTAAAAACTCTTTATAATAAGGATTCTGAAATTTACCGTAATAATGTTCAAAATTTTTGGAATGATAAAGGGGAAGAAGCTAAAAGCGATTATTATGAATTAGTAGGTTATTTGACTAATCTTGCGGATCGGCAGGAAGTAATTATAATTTATGTAATAGTGTTCGACGATACTGAAAATTTCCAAAATTTTTATTCGTTTTATAACTGTGTCAATCCTCGTTATTATGGTGATTATACGCCATGGGAAATTGGAGAGTTTCGTAATACTACCAACGGCTACCAACAGAAATATTCCAAACTTTTTAACGGCGATTCAGAATATGAATCTTATGTAAGGGATACGGGATTAAACGGATATAAAGCGCATATAACGGCTATGATTCCGGTAAAAAGCGATAATGACGTAGTTGGGATATTATGCGTTCAACGATATATGGAAGAACTCGTTACGGGAAGAGTAAGTTACATAATTTTAGTATGTTCTTTGACGGTTCTTCTTAGTATTATGGTGATCTTAATTTCTTCAATAAACGTGAATAAACAGTTTGCGTCGCCTATAAAAAAAATAGTTTCCGAAGCGGAAAGGTTTGCGTCGGAAAACAGTATTTTGGAACAGCCGCTATCAGAGGATATAAGTAAAATCAATGAAATTCGCATGCTTATTTCTTCAATTAACGCAATGGAGAAAGAGACTGTCGATTATATTATAAAACTTTCAGACGTTGTTGCCGAAAAACAGCGAATCGGCACCGAGCTTTCTCTTGCAAATATTATACAGCAAAATTCCGTACCGACAGATTTCCCTGCGTTTCCGGATAGAAATGAATTTGACGTATATGCGTCTATGACGCCTGCAAAAGAAGTCGGCGGAGATTTCTATGATTTCTTTTTGATAGACGATGACCATCTGGCGTTGGTTATTGCGGACGTTTCCGGAAAAGGTATTCCTGCGGCTTTATATATGATGGTAACCAAAATACTTATAAACGACCGTGCGCTGATGGGGGGAACGCCTGCGGAAATTCTGGAATTTGTAAACAGTAGATTATGCGAGAGCAATAAAGCGGATTTATTCGTTACCGCATGGTTAGGAATTTTGGAAATTTCGACGGGGAAAGTCGTTGCCGTGAGTGCCGGGCATGACGATCCGGCAATTTATAAAAAGGGTGGCGAATATTCTTTATTCAAAACCAAACACGGGCTTGTCCTCGGGGCAGTCAATGACGTAAAATATAAAAATTATGAAATAAAACTCGATCCCGGAGATAAGATATTTTTATATACTGACGGCGTTCCCGAAGCTAACGCCAAGAATAAAAATATGCTTACCCTTGACGGTATGACCAAACTTCTTAACGACGTAAAAGATCTTTCGCCAAAACAGACGATAGAATCGATAAAAAACAATATATTCAAATTTATCGGAGATGAACCGCAGTTTGACGACATTACTATGGTTTCTCTTGAATACAGAGGTGGTAAAAAATTGATAAAAATTCACGCAATAAAAGAGAATTTGCCCGTACTTAGGGATTTCGTTTCGGGTATATGCAACGATCTTAATGTAAGCGCAAAAGTTTCTTTCCAATTGAATCTTGTTGCGGAAGAAATTTTTACAAACGTTGCTAATTACGCTTACGTCCCTGACGAAGGGGATATCGAAGTTTCCGCAGTATATGATGATAACGTTATTAAGTTAACTTTTACGGATAGCGGAAAACAATACGATCCGCTTACGGATCCTGACATAACACTTTCCGCAGAGGAAAGAGGGATCGGCGGTCTTGGAATATTTTTAACTAAAAAATTAGTCGACGATGTAAAATACGAATACGCCGACGGAAAAAATATACTTATTTTGGAGAAAAGAATATGAGTAAATTAGACGAGGCAATAATTTTTGCTGTAAACGCCCATAAGGGGCAGGTACGTAAAGTGGTTAAAACTCCATACATACTTCATCCCTTGGAAGCCGTTTCTATCGCAGGGTCTATTACTTGCGACGAAGACGTGTTGTGTGGCGCTGTTTTGCACGACGTCATAGAGGATACAGATATCAATCTGGACGAGATAATTGAAAGATTCGGCAATAGGGTTGCCGCGCTTGTTGAATCGGAAACCGAAAACAAAAGAAAAAATATATCGCCGGATAAAACTTGGAAGATTAGAAAGGAAGAATCTATAGCGCTTCTGAATCGAACAAACGATCTCGGCACGAAAACTATTTGGCTAGCCGATAAATTGGCAAACCTTCGCTCTTTAAGTATCAGTTATAAGCGATATGGCGAAGATTTATGGAAATTTTTTAATCAAAAGGAAAAATCCATGCATAAATGGTATTATAAATCAATAGAAAGTGCATTAGAAAAAGATTTCGGCGACACCGTAGCTTTTTGTGAAATGAAAAATTTGATTAAAGAAATATTTAATTAAGGAGATATAAAATGGATTTCAAAATTACAAATGGTGATTTAACAGTTTTACTTAATGGAAGAATTGATTCAAGCAATGCTGACGATGTGGAAAAAGAAATTACTAAAATTAGAGAAGATAATAAAATCGGAAACATGATTTTAGATGCTGACAGTCTTGACTATATTTCTTCTGCCGGGTTACGCGTGGTTTTAAGGTTAAAAAAAGCCGAGCCTTAATAATAAACGCTAATTCTGAAGTTTACGACATATTCGACATGACAGGCTTTACCGATATGATGGAGATTTCAAAAGGTTATCTTAAAATTTCCGTAGACGGTTGCGAAGTTATAGGACAGGGCGCCAACGGAAAAGTGTATAGGATAAACGACGACACGATAGTTAAAGTTTATCTTAATCCCGACAGTTTAGACGATATTAAAAGAGAAAGAGATCTTGCTAAAAAAGCGTTCATATTGGGAATACCTACGGCTATTTCCTACGAAATAGCGAGAGTTGGTAATGGTTACGGTTCAGTTTTTGAACTGCTTAACGCCAAATCTTTTGCACGGCTTATAAGCGATGAGCCTGAAAATACTGATAAGTATATAGATTTATACGTAGACTTATTAAAGAAAATTCATGGAACGGTGGTTAAAAAAGGCGATATGCCTGATATGAAAGCCGTCGCGATTAGCTGGGCGAATTTTGACATGCCGTATCTTCCCGAAAATATTGGGAAAAAGCTAATAGAATTGGTTTCATCCGTTCCGGAAGATGATCATATGCTTCACGGAGATTACCACATTAAAAACGTTATGATGCAGAACGGAGAAGTTTTACTTATCGATATGGATACGTTATGCGTCGGCAATCCTATATTCGAGCTTGGCTCTATGTTTAACGCATATGTAGGTTTTTCCATCCTTGACAATGACGTTTCTCAAAGGTTTTTGGGAATACCTCACGAAAAGGCCGTAGAAATTTGGCAGAAATCCCTGAAAAAATATTTGGGTAACGTTTCCGACGACAAGATTGCCGAAACGGAGAAAAAGGCCCAAATCATCGGTTATATGCGTATTTTGAGAAGAACTATCAGAAGGTACGGATTAAACGACGAACAAGTGAAAAAACAAATAGAATTTTATATATCGGAATTGACGGAATTGGTTTCTACCGTCGACACTTTGATTATATAATAACCGAAATAAGCCATAATATATGGTAGATTATGTCGGATAGAATTTATTGTTGTATCGATCTTAAAAGTTATTACGCTTCCGTAGAATGTGTTTCCAGAGGGTTGGATCCTATGACGGCAAAGTTGGTCGTTGCAGATCCGGAAAGAAGTGACGGAACCGTTTGTCTTGCCGTTTCTCCTGCGTTAAAAGCGTTAGGTGTAAAAAGCAGGTGCAGGATGTTTGAGATTCCGACAGGCATTGATTATATCGTTGCTAAACCGCAAATGCGGTTTTATATGGAAAAATCCGCAGAGATTTATTCAATATATTTACGTTATGTAAGTAAAGACGATATTCACGTTTATTCTATAGACGAATGTTTCATCGACTTAACCGATTACGTTTCGCTGTATGACAAAACGCCGAGAGAACTCGTTGTAATGCTGATAGACGCAGTAAAAAGAGTAACGGGGATTCCCGCGACCGCCGGGGTTGGAACTAATCTTTTTCTTGCGAAAACAGCGCTTGATATAACTGCCAAAAAGTCTCCGGATTTTATAGGGTATCTCGACGATTATGAATTTAAAAAGACGATCTGGCATCATAGGCCGATAACCGACGTTTGGAACGTAGGACACGGTATAGCGGAAAGATTAAAAAAATACGGCGTTTTTGATTTGTTCGGAATAACGAAGTGTCCTGAAGAACTTTTGTATAAAGAATTCGGGGTAAACGCCGAACTTCTTATCGATCACGCATACGGGAAAGAGCCTTGCACGATAAAGGATATACACGAATATAAGGCGAAAAGCAACTCGCTTTCTAACGGGCAGGTTCTTTTCAGCGACTACGGTTACGAAGACGCTTTGTTGATTGTTAAAGAAATGGCGGAACAGCTCGTTCTTGAAATGGTGGAAAAGAATTTTGTTACCGATTCTATCTCGCTTTACGTAAATTATTCAGACGGTAAAAACTCCGGCGGAACCAAAAAGCTATCCTTTTTTACGTCTTCTAATAAAACGATTCTAAAAGAGTTTACGGAATTTTTCCGAGAGCGCGTGGATAAAGAGAAAAATGTGAGAAAAATCAACGTCGGCTTAAACAACCTTGTGGACGAATATTTTGTAAACAGCGATTTGTTTTTGCGTTATGAAGAAGTAAAAAAAGAGAAAAAACTACAACACGCTGTTCTGGATATAAAAAATAAATACGGAAAGAATTCCATATTAAAAGGAATAAGCTTTGAAGATCGCGCAACTCAAAGGGAGCGTAACCGTCTTATAGGAGGGCATAACGGTGGAGAAAATGCCGATCGGTGAAAGAGCGAGACAATTTATGCCTTTTGCCGCATTAAGAGGGTATGAAGAGGTAATCAAAGAAAAAGAAAAAATTTTAGAAGGAAAACGGGAAATCAGCGAAGAACGGGCAGAAGAGTTATCTTCGCAGATATTAAAACTGAAAAAAGGCGACGTCGTCAGCGTTATATACTATCTTAAAGACGGATACGTCGAAATGCGCGGCGCGATAACCGAGATAGACGTTCCGTTTAAAACTTTTCGGATAATAAAAACTTGGGTGCCGTTTGTAGACGTTTACGATTTAAAATTGCTATAAGAAGGTTTAAATGAAATTTATTTTAGCGAGCGCTTCGCCTCGCAGAAAAGAGATATTATCTGAATTCGGCTATAATTTTGACGTCGTAAACTCAAAGTTTTCGGAAAAAGGAAATTACGATTCTCCGGTTGATACGGTCGTCGAGAACGCAAAAGGTAAGGCGTTATGTGTTTTTAACGCTTTATCGGAAAAAATAAAGCGGCGGTCTGCGGTAATAGGCGCAGATACCGTCGTTTGTTTTAACGGAAAGATTTTAGGAAAACCGCAGAGCAGTGAAGAGGCAAAAGCGGTTTTATCGGGGCTTTCGGGGAAAGAACATTTTGTTTACACCGGATACGCAATTATAACCGAAGAGCGCAGTTTTATAGGATACGATAAAAGTAAAGTCGTTTTTAACCTTCTGTCTGACGATTTGATAGAAGAATACGTGGCGACAGGTAGTCCTTTAGATAAGGCTGGCAGTTACGGAATACAGGACGGCTTTGATCTTGTTAACAGAGTAGAGGGTAGCATATACAACGTGATAGGTTTTCCTATAGAAAAGGTTAAACCTTTTTTAGACGAATTGAAATCAAAATAGACGCTATTTTTCCCCGTTTACCGTTTATATTTTCAGGGTTTTTAAGTATTCTTTTTTTTCTTTTGATAATCTTAAACTGTCAGTCGCCTTGCTTATCGTTTTGTTTTGTATAAACGAGGGCAGGGTTTTATTTTTCAAAACGTTTATCATTACGTCGTAGTTTTTCACCAGAATAACGCTGTAAAGCCAAGCGATTGCCATATTTATGTAATAATTTTCAGATTTTATTGAAAAAGTTAATGCTAAAGTTTCGGAAATGTCATCGTCGGACGAGAAATAATCCAATAGAATTACGATTGCAAATCTTACGGTATAGACTTCAGACGAGGTTAGCCACTTTTTTACGTGATTTAAAAGTTCAGGTTTATTTTTAGAAAGTTTTTTAAGAGTCGGGGCAACGGTGTCCGTTATCATCCAACTGTCTGCTAACGGAAGAAAATCTTCTAAAAGACAATAAATTTCTTGGTCTTTTTCAAATTTTGCAATCAAAAATCCGTGGAGCAATTTTTCTTCTAAATATCTATGTTCTTCGTTAAAAAAACTTGAATAAAGATCTTTATCGTATGGGAGAGA
>CAJOMM010000080.1 GCA_905235765.1 uncultured Clostridia bacterium | reverse complement strand
CGCGTATTCCTGTTCGGGTTCGAAAAATCCGTCAAACGTTAACGCGCCGTCCGCATACTTTGCGCCAATCGCCGTAAATCCGTCTTTTACCGTGTAAATCTTCAGTTCGACAACCGAATTCCCGTTCAAAGCGAAATCGCTTTCCGCCTTCGCGTCTTCTATCGAAGAATTGCCGACGTCTTCCGTTTGGTACAAAAGGTCGTCTGAGTCTACCGAATAAATAACTCGTCTTTCATCCATAGACAAGGCGAAAGCGTTTACGTTGCCTCGGTTCGTTGAAAAAACTTTTGTAACGCTTAAACGGACTATCTTTCCGTCCTTTAATCCGAAGAGATTGCCGCTTAAATCGAAAGCAAAATTCGTAACGCCCGACCTTGAACAAAGCACTTCGTCTTTAGAATTTTTATAAATATTTACGTCGTCCGCAAAATATAAGTCGTTAAAAACGTCGCTTACCACCGCATTTGCGGTTAAGTTCCGGAAAGTTTTCTCTTCTGTAGAAAAGTCGTTTTCGGCTATCGAAATTATGGTGGTGTCCGCGCCGTTATTCGATATAACGTAAAATTTACCGTTGCCGTAATTTATATCTTTCACTGTGGTAACTCGGGCTATTTCGGTTATTTTTTCGGGAGAATTTATCTTAAACGCGCTTATAACGTTTCCTGCCGAATATACAACCGTTCCGTTTCCTACCGCGTAGACGTCGGGCGTATTTTTCAAAAACATATTTATGAAATATTTTTCACCGTAACCGTCAAAATCCTCGTTTAGTTTTACTATAGTAAATTTATCCCCGTTAATTGAAACGAGATTTTCCCCGAATTTTTTCAGAGTTTTTACCGAATTTAGCCTGTTATATGCGGTCTTGCCGTTCGCTATCGCATATCCCGTGAATTTAAGACTCGTCCCTTCCACGGAAAATTCCTGCACGGAACCGGATCTGTCGGTTATAAGAAGTCGGTCGTTTTTGAAAGATAAGCCCTCGGGAGAATTTATTTTTCCAAGGTCGAACGGGGTTTCTTCCACGGTCAGCGTTTCGTCCGTCTTGTCGTTTATTGATATGCGGCGTATGCCGCCGTCTTTCGTGTAGTAAATATAATCGTCGTTTGCTATCATTGCGCCGGGATTGACTTCGGAATAAACTTCGTGGTCTCCGGCTAAATTTTCCAACTTCGCGCCGTATATGCGATTATTTTTAACGTAAAACACGCTTTCGTTATTTACAGAGACGGGGGTTAGCGACTGTATGCCTCCTATCGTGCCAAAAGTTTTGACCGTTCCCACCGTAGAATATATCTGCATCTGCGCCGAATACGCGGTTATTAAATAGGAACCGTTGTAATCGAAATAACTGCCGCCTATACCCGGTATGTCATCGCTTGCGTCTTTTGTATTTCCGCTTTTAAAATTGTAAAAATAAAGGTGCCCGTTGTCCGAAAAAATCAGAGTGTCTTCGTTATATCTTTTTACTTGGTTTAAGGATAATCTTCCGGCTAAAATTTTCGTCTCGCCGTCGTAGAATACTATAAGCCTTTTGCTTTCCGCAACGGCAACAACCTCTCCGTCGCAATATGCGGATAGAGGCGATGATAACGCGTAGTATTCATACTCGTTTACGGGAAGAAGAATTTCTTCGGTTTCGGCTGCGGCGTCGAATTTTACCGTCCCCAAAACTAAAAAAATAAGCGAACTTACGAATATTAAAGATGCAAGTAAAACTTTTTTCAAATTAAAAATTTTCATATCAATATTTTATCACATAAATATTTTTTTGTCATTAGTATTCGACAATTTATTTCAATATTCCCCGTTCTTCTTCCTGCGGTTACTTTTTCTCCCGTTTTTTTCGGCGCTTTATTTTTTTAATATGACCGAAAATGTCATATTTTCTTGCTATCATAGAAAAGGAACGAACAAATGTTCGTATTTTTAAGTCTCAATTATAGCATCGAAAAGGCTTCGGTCAATAGACTTATGACGGTAAAATTTACAAAAAAAATATAAATTTTTTAATAGGTCATAAACCGGTTGACTATAAGCTTTTACGATTTATAATCGGGCGTAAAAAACATATTTCGGGAGAGATTTATGAAAGAAGTGTATGCGAAGGTAACGCTTTATGCGTTCAAAAATTTACTAAAGATTGCTGACCAGATAGACGAGCTTGTGGAAAAGAAAGCGTTCTCGTCTATTTCCGATACTTCGCCTGCGTTAAAACAGTACGAAAAAATTACCGCGCTTACATACCAAAAGAGGGTAGTGTTATCCCTTGCTGTCAACATTGGCAGAGCGCTCGGAAAACTTTCCGCTTCGGAATACGAATATCTCGATTATAAATACTTCAGGGGCGCAAGAAATTCAAAAACGTATTCTTTCGATCCCTCTTCGAGAAATTATTTCAGAATACAGAACAGAGTCCTTAAAAAGTACGCTTTTATTATGGATCGCGGTGGTTTCACAGACGAACGCTTTGAAAAAGAGCTTCTCGCGATTGATTTTTTCAGGGAAATGTTAAAGCGCGTAACGGAAAAGGAAAACGCAAGAAAAAAGTGCGCCGCGGCTATCCTTTCCAAAACCGTAGCTATTGCCGATTTTAGGATTGCTTAACGACTTTTATTGTGGGTTATTCGTAGTCGTTTTCGTCGTAATAGCTTACCGCGGCGTGCGGTTGAGGTTTCTTTCTGAAAGCGATAAATAGCGCAATTATGCCGGCAAACGCCAGACTCGCTATTATTATGATTCGGTAAACGTTGACGTTTTCGGTTGTTGAGACTTCTTCCTTAGGGGCGCTGTCAACCGGCTCCGGATCGGGCGGTAAAAAAGTCAGAGGGTTAGGGTGATTATCTATCGTAAACGGCATCACGTCCTCTTCTTTGACGTACCCCAAACGGTTGTTATATCCCACGAAAAATAATGCGTTTCCCGTTTCGCTTTCGTATTTTCCGTAATACGTTAAGTTGCGGTTCGGAAAAACGTACTGTAAGACTTCGCTTGGATTTTTCGTCCTGTAAAAAGCGGTGGCGTTTACCGTCGTTATCTCTAAGTTAGGGTATGGAGACGTTACCGTAAGCCCGTCGTCAAATAGTTTTTCCGTCGGAACGTACCCGTCTATCGCCGCGCCCGATAAGGGAGATATTTCTACGTGCGTAAAATAAGTGCCTTTATCCAATGCCTTTACGTAATAGGTGTACGGTAGGTAAAAAAGCAATTCGTTTCCACCCGAATCCGAATAAAACGGCGCGTCTTCGGCGATTATTCTCAGGTAGCCGGTTGTCGCCGACGCGGAAAAAACGGAAACGTCGGATAAAAATAAGCCAAATGCCAAAAATGAAAAAATCAAAATCGATCTCAATGTTTTCATAACGATTCCCCTTAGTGGTTGTATCGAAAATTATATCGCAAACGACAGTCGACTTTATTATCGTAAAAGAAATTTTAATGTAAAAAAAAGCCGTTTTTCATAGCCGTAAAACATTTATTATAGATTAAGTGTTAAATTTCAGGCAAAGTGCGTACACTATTTTTTAAGTATGTTAAACAAAAAATACGGTTTCGGGAAATTTTCTTTTACCGCGTTAAAAGTGTTAATTGTGGCGTTCTGGGTGTTATTCTTTGCGGCTTTTGGAATAAATTTAGCAAATAAAAAATTTTTCTATCCGCTTATATATAAAACCGAAATTTTTGCCGCGGCAGATAATTACGGATTGGAACCGGAAATTATTTTCGGTTTTGCAAAAACGGAAAGCGGATTTCGGGCGGACGCAGTAAGCGAAAAAGGAGCGGTGGGGATAATGCAGATAACGCCTTCTACCGCAAAATATATCGCTGAAAAGACAGGAACTTATTATTACGATCTTTTCGACGCGGAAACGAATATAAATTTCGGAGCGTATTATATAGAGTACTTATTTGAAAGGTTTTACAGTATAAAAGAGGTCGCGGCGGCGTATAACGCAGGAGAGGGGACAGTCCGCAATTGGCTTAAAAACAGAGAATACAGCAGAGACGGAATAACGCTTTACCGTATTCCGTTTGCGGAAACGGAAAAATACGTAGATAAAATTTGCAAAGCAATAAATAAATATAGAAAATTATATGGAAAACTTCTTGACAAACGCGATTTTTTTGAGTAATATAATAGAGGTTAGACGTGAGGGTGGCGGAACTGGCAGACGCGTACGTTTGAGGGGCGTATGGTTATCCGTGTGGGTTCAAGTCCCATCCTTCACACCAAAATTAAAGACCGACGGCAGTCGGTCTTTTTTGT
>CAJOMM010000079.1 GCA_905235765.1 uncultured Clostridia bacterium | reverse complement strand
GGTCGTTATGCCGCGAGAAGCGAAGTCTTTTGCGACTTTTAAAATGTACTTATAGCCTATATCGTTGCCTTTTAAATCTACACAATACTTAATTATCATTAGCATTGCGTCCACGTTTACGGAATATGTTTCTATAAGCGTAAAATATTCGGCGTATTCGTTAGTGGATATCATCCGCCCCGAAATAAGCGATTGTGCGCCTTTGGAAAAATCCCCGTATTTTTCCGCTTTAAGGTTTAGAATATCCGGCTTCCGCCACCGAATTGTATTTGACCGTAAAAGGGGAATCGGAGATTACGGATACAATTCCGAATTCTTCCCAAAAGGAAAAAGCGGATTTAATATCCTCTTCGGGGCAGTTCAGCGCTTTGGAAAAAGCGGCGAGGTCTTGATTTGCCGCCGCATCGCGACACGCATAAAGCCCGTAAAGGTAAACCTTAACGGCGTCTCCCGAAGCAAGCGGGAGGTATTGCGAGATAAATGCGTTTTCCACAGCGGTAACGCCTTCTTTTGAAAATTCTTTCGAATAAGTGCAAATCATAAATTTACCCGTAAAATTCAGCGAGCTTAAAAAATCGCTTGCAATACTCAGGTATATTGTTATATAATATAATAACAAGTTTAATAGTGGGGGATTGTATCGCTAAGCGGTCTAACCTTTAACAGTTGACATATATTATATAACATAAGAATCAAAAAATCAACTGCTTGCAAAAAATTTTCGGCAAGCGTAAGAAGGGCTTAATATGGCAGGCAATATTTTAACGCCTTTGGCGTTATGGAAAAATTTTTCTTTGGATCAGGTTCCGACTTTTGAAATTATAGAAGAAAAAAGAGTAAAGGGTATTCTGATTTCCGAGATATATATTCACGGCAGAGAGACGGAGGACGGGCGCGTCAAAATCCATTGCGTGTGGGCAAGAAAAACGCAGATTTCCGAAGCTCCGGCGGTCGTCGTCGCGTCCGACCTTAAATACGGCGCTGATTTTAACTTTGCCGTAAAACTTGCCGAAAAAGGTTACGTCGCTCTTGCGGTGGATATAGGCGGAAAAGTTTTTGACGACCGTTTTAACAAACAGCGTTATACCGTGTATCCGCCGAGTTTAAGCTACGCTAATTACGACGATAAGGTAGACGAAGGACTTTCCATAGAAGGAGAAGTCGTAAAGACCTGTTGGTATGAAAGGTCGGTTGCCTTAAGGTACGCCGTCAAGTTTATAAAAGCGCAGAAAATTGTCGGGAAAGTCGGCGCCGTGGGATTGTTCGGCGGTGCGACCGCGCTTTGGCATTGCGCGGCGTTTGAAGAACTCGCATGCGCGGCGATAATAGGCAACGCCGGTTGGCAAGGGTACCGCGGAATTCCCAAATTCGGCGACACTCCGGAGCCGCAGTTCAACGACGACGAATTAAAATTTATCGCCGGTATCGACCCTCAATCTTACGCTATGCATGTAAAATGTCCTACGCTTATATTGTCGCCGACGAACAGCGCGCAATACGATATGGATCGCGCGGCGGACACCGTTTCCAGAATAAACGATAAAATTTACACCTCGCTCGACTATTCGATAGGCAGCAGAGAGGAGGTGGACTTTTCGTGTTTTAACGACTGTATGGCGTTTTTCGATGAATTTTTGCTGAAAGGGGGTAACGGCGACGCTTTGCCAAAGTCTCCCACGCTAAAGTGTTCCTTAAAAGACGGAATACTCAATGCGGAGGTTACAGTCGCGAAAAACAAACTAAAAGACGTTTCCGTTTATGTTTCCGAAGAAGAAGTGAGACCGTCTTTGCGTTCTTGGGAAAAAGTTTCGAGGAGCGAGGAAATAAAAGACGGCGTATTTGCGTTTAATTATATACCTTACGACGGCTCGAAAAAAGTGTTTTTATTTGCGAGAGCCGTATACGAAGGCGGCATCGGTACGTCTTCGGTAGTTCTTTCGAGAACATTGAAAGACGGCGATTATAAAGACGGGAAAAACAGGGTATATTACTCTTCTCCCTTGTCGACGGGCGTAACGGATTTTTACGAGGCAAACGAGGGCGACGGAACGATATTCGGATTAAGGTCGGAAAAAACTAGCGGAATAACCTTAAAGAAGGGGACGATGGATTTAATCGGACTGTATTCCGAGTGCGGATTTCTTACTTTCAAGATAAACGAGGAGAAGTATAAACCGATAGACGGTTCGATGTTTATGTTCGACGTCTGCGTTATTTCAGGCGGAAATCTTAGCGTAAAGCTTGTAACCGATTATTTCGGCGATAAACGGGAATATATAGCCGCCGTAAAGACCTTTGGCGAAGGCGTATGGCAAAACGTTAAATTGGAACTCAACAACTTCAAGACCAAAGACGGTATGGGAATCAAAAGTTATCGGGACGTTCAGGCTATGGAATTTGTTTCGGACGGAGCGTTTCTTCTGAATAATTTTCTTTGGGTTTAATTTATGATTTTCAGCGTAGGTGATATTATAAAATCTAAAAAGCCGCATGCCTGCGGCGGCAGGGACTGGGAAATAGTGCGTACGGGGGCGGACGTTAAATTAAGGTGTTCGACCTGTAAGCGAGTGATTTTTTTATCCGTTCCGGAAACGGAGAGGATAATCGCCGTCTATTACCCCAAGAATAAAGGAGAGAACGATGGCTAAAACAACGCTTTACGAGAAGAGGTCGCGAGAATTAAGAAACAGCGTTGTTTCGGGAATAGTTTTTTCATTGTTATTGACGTTGCTTCTTATTATAGTTGTAGCTAACGGTTTTTTTCTTATCAAGATAGAAGTAAATAAGACTTCTATGTTGCCTACTGTTTTAGATGGGGACATAGTTTACGCTGATAAATACCGTAAGCCGAATTACGGCGACATAGTTATAATTTCCGGAGAAGAAAGTTCTTGGATAATAAAGAGGGTTATAGCTATGGAAGGGGATACCGTCATGATAAAAGGCGGTTACGTTTACCTTAAAAAGTCGGGCGAAGACGATTTTTTTGAGCTTCAAGAAAAATATCTTAATAAATCTGTAAAAACGCCGTGTCGTATCGGCGCGGACTACAACGAATCCGCAACTTTCAACGTGGGAGAAAAGGAAATTTTCTATCTCGGCGACAACAGAACCGTGAGCGTTGACAGCAGAAGCGATTTCGGAAACTGTACGGAAAGCCAGATAGTGGGCGTAGTTACGGAGTGGTCGATAAAGGTAAAAGGTGTTTCCACTGCGATAAATAAATTTTTGTCAGGGATTTTCGGGGGACAAAAGAGTAATTGATATTTTACGGTAATCGCCTGATATGGGGCGTAATAAAAAACACCGTTAAAACTCTGCTTCGCGGAATATACGCGGTAATAAATTTTTTAAATCTCCAACTTGCGCTTATAGTAGCGCTTGTGGGTGCCGTATTGTATTTTACCGGACTTTTCGAAAACAGTCGCGCCGCGCTTCTGATATTTTACGCCGCGCTGATATTTTCCATAGTTTTGGCGATCGTTTTGACGATCAGAAAGCTTTTGGGTTTGAATAAAAAGGTGGAAAGGAAGAAAGAGATGCAGGTCGTTTCGGCTCCGGCTCCGGACACGGAAGAGCGCGCCGAGGATAAAAGCATTGAGGAAGACGCCGCCGAAAAGACGGACGAGCCCGTATATTTTGCCATAAACGGTAGGCCCGGCTATTATATGGCGGAGTTCTGCGACAGATACGAAATGTATTACGTTAAAGACGGCAAATTCATAAAAATCAGAGAAGATAAGAAAAAGGTTGATTATGACTGAGTATTATACGGAAGAATATTTTAAAAAGGCTGTAAAGCAGAGGAAAAGGGTTTTAGCCGTATACTTTACGCTGCTTGCAATATATATCGTATTTTCGGTGCTTTGCGTAATTTATTATACGACGTTTCCGTACATTGCTTACGCCGACACTTCGTCGAGGATAACCCGTCTGAAACTTGTGCATTATTCCTTGACGGGTATATTTATTGTGTTTTCTTGTATCTATCTCGGAATAAAATACAAACGCGTAAACAGGTATTACCGATTGTGTAAAAATATAGAAGAAGGAATACGGGAAACCTATATCGGCAGTTTTATCGAATATAACGAAGAAGTTCAGGACAAAGACGGCGTGGATATGAAATCCTTGGTGTTTTTGGAGTGGAATAAATATAAAAACGAATATTTCGAAAGAAAGGTGTTAATATTCTACGAAAATTCTTTCCCT
>CAJOMM010000078.1 GCA_905235765.1 uncultured Clostridia bacterium | reverse complement strand
GTTGAAGTTTGACGAATACTTTATATTTCTTCGTATAAAGGCTGGTGTTTTGCGTCGGATTTTTTCTTTAACGTGGTGAATATAAAGCCTATTATTATAAAGGAATAGAAACTCAAAATTCTCCAGACGACCATTGCCGAGAAGGCGAGACCTGCCATAAGTTTTACCTGAAACAGCGCGTAGAAAGAAAGATCTGCGGCGCCGGAGTTTCCCGGGGTAGGTATAAAAGAAATCGCCGCGTAAAGAATCAAACACATTTGAGTTATCTGCAACCACTCTGTAATGCCGTTGACGTTTTCCAGGTCGAATCCGAAAAACCTCAGCGTAAAATAAGCGATGGAGCAGGTTGCCGCCCACTCTGCTACGCTTAATAAAATGGTGAGGAAAAACGAAACGGGCGTTTTTGAGAATTTCTTTATACATCTCGAATTGTGGATAACCGTTTTAAGGGTTTTATAATTGGTTTTTTCAGGGTTTTTTACGATTTTTAATTTTGCGCCTAAAAATATTATAAAATGAACTAATTTGGCTCCGACCCTCGGCAAAAGGGAAAAGGTTACAACCAGAGTCGGCATAAACAAACAGCAAACAAGCCCGATTATCGCCATAACGTAGATGACTTCAGGAAAAAGCGAAGTGAATTCCTTAGGCAAATTCAGAGTGTTGTGTTTGAAGAAAATTAAAGAAACTATACCCATAGCAACGAAAGCGAATTGATTCAAGAAGAAAGTTATAATAGGCATAGAAGAAGCGACGCCGCCGTGAACGCCGTGTTTTGAGAGGTGATATATCTCGAAAGGTTGACCGCCTACCGCAAGCGGAGTAATGTTGTTGTAATAATAGCCGATTATTCCCGTTTCCAGACAAGTTTTGAAATGGAATTTTTTGGTCATGGAGCGGCATACGACGGAAAGTTTAAGCCCCTTGAAGAAATAGCAAAACCCGAGAGAAAGTATGGCAAAAATTAAGAAGTACCAAGTTTTTGAAAATATATTGATGAGTTCGGAAAAAGAAGTTATCGCGTCTCCGCTTTTGCCGGAAAAGAAATCGCGGTAAAAAGTCCACGCCAGAACTCCGACTACGAAAACTATAAACACCGCCGTAAAAATGCGTTTAAAAACTTTTTGGCGCCTGTTTATGAATTTATCTTCTTCGTTGATACCGAAAATAAGCGACATGGCGAGTTGTTTGCCTTCGCTATTTTTCTTTTCGGGAACTTTGTCATTATTTTTGCTATTTTCGTTATTTAGTTCGTTTTGTTGCTGTTCGGCGATTTCCGAATCGGTTACTTCCACTATTTTAGGTTCGGAATTTCCGTCTATTTCGATACGATTGACGCTGTATTTTTGTTTTGTCTTTTTCATATATGAACTTCATTATATAAAATAAACGAATAAAAGTCAATCGAAAAAACGTGAAAGTGAAGAATTAAAAATCCGTTGACTTTAACCTTTCGGGGTAGTAAAATAAAATCCGAGTTATATTCTTTGGAGAAAAAAGTGGAAAACAGAAAACCTAAAGTCGTTTTTACTTATATGGAAGCCGGATTCGGGCATATTACACCCATGTCGGGGATGGCTAAGGCTTTTTCCGAAAAATACGGCGATAAATGCGAGGTTTCCGAAATATATCCGTTTTCGGACAGTCAAAACAAGTCGGTACGAAAAATGGGGAAAACGCAGGTAAGTTTTATAAAACTTTTATCGAAAAGTAAAATTTACGGCAAGTTAGAAGGAATATCTTATAATTTTTCCTCTGCTTTCGTGCTTAAAGTCATCGACCTTTTCTTTCTCAGGGGTAGGCGGAAATTTTTTAAAGAATTCAAAGATTACGAGCCCGACCTTTTAGTATCTAGTTTTTATCAGCCTTCGCACCTTGCGAGAGAGAGTAACGACAGAGGGCTTACGAATACGCTTATAGCGACCTATTCCCCCGACCCTTATATTTATCCGGCGTGGGACAGAAAATGCGACGTTTTTTTGGTGAACAATGAAAACGCCGAGTCTTCCGCCCTTAAAAACGGTTTTAAAAAAGAACAGGTGAAAAGGGTACCTTTTATTTTCAGCGATAAGGTGAAAAATTACGCAAAGGATAAAAAGAGCGCTCGCGAGGAATTGGGAATAAAAGACGAGTTCACCGTACTTATAACCAGCGGCGCGTACGGCGCGGAAAAGAACAAGAAACTCGTAAAACGGCTTTTCGCTTCGGATGCGAAGATGAACGTCGTTATGATTTTCGGAGAAAGAGAGAAAGCGATTCCTAAGTTTATGAAATTCCTTAAAAACAAGAAAGAAGGCATAACTTTTTATCCGATAGGTTTTACGGACAAGATGGCGGAGTATATGGTGGCGTCTGATGTAATAATCGGCAAAACGGGTTCAAATACCGTGGCGGAAGCGGCGCATTTTAAAAGGCCTATGATATTGAACGCTACGGCGAGTAAACTTGAGGAGATAACGGCGGACTATTACGTTAAGACGGGGGTTGCGACAAAGATTACTTCTCCGCGAAAGATAGTAAGCGTTATAGAAAACGAAATAAGAACGAAGACGGGATTTTATAAAGACGAGGAAAGATATAAAGCTTTTGAGGACGTAAGTGGCGCGGAACGCGCGGCGGATATATTATACGAATTACTTAAAACCAAATTTCAAAACGTTTAATTATTCTTTGTCGAGTTAAACGAATATCAAAGCCGGTATTTTTGTGTGGATTAAATAACGACAGAAAAAACGCCGCAAAATCTGAAATTTCAGATTTTGCGGCGTTTTTAACGCTTCAGCGTATTTGATTATCTTTTTTTGTCATAAGTTTTCTTAAGCCCGAAAATTACGCCTGCGGCAAGGAACAGCGCTAAAACGTATATTCCGGCGTCAGCGTTTATCGCGGAACTGCACCCTGAGGACGTAGAAACCTCCGTCCACATATCGTTTATTCTCGAGTTTGCTTCATCCGCGAAATAATTCATGACCGCGCAACGGTTGATAACTTCTAAAGAAGGATATTGTGCGGAAAGTTGACGAAGCGCAGTAGATTGTACTATATAATCGGCGTCGTCGTCTTCGCCGCTTTTAAAGAAGTAAGAAAGATCAAACTCCGTATCTCCTTCTTCGTCGTCGTAAGTGTCATGTACGTAATCAAAAACTTCTTCGCCGCCGATACAACTGACGTATCCTATATAATCCATATTATTAATTACGTTTTCCGGCATTGAAATATAGTCTATAAACGCTTTGGCAAGGTCGGCGTTTTGGGAATTTTTAGCGACGCACCAACCGTCGAACCAAATATTGCTTCCTTCATCGGGAACGGAATAGTTTAAGATAACGCCTTCTTCTTCCGCTTCGTCCATAGCGTAAACGGCGTCTCCGCTCCAAGCGAAGTATATGTCGATTTTGCCGGTTACGACGTCGTTTTTACCGCTGTCTACTTCTAAGCCCCAACATTTAGATTTGAGGTCTTTAAGCGCGGTTTTTACTTTCCCGACGGTTTCGGCGTCGGTGCGGTTGAATATTTCGGTTAACTTCTTGTTGTAATCTTCGGCATTTTTATCGAGCGCATTTAGTTCGTCTTCGTAAACTTTGGCAAGGGTTATAAAATAGGAATCCCTTACGCTGTCTTTAATGGTAAATTTACCGTCGAATTTTCCGCTCCACAAACTGCTCCAAGAGGTCATATCGTCGTCATTGACTTTAGCGGCGTTATACACTAAACCTAAAGTTCCCCACATATAGCCTGCGGCGTATTGCGACAAATTTTCTTCTCCGTTTCCCGCCGTCCAGGTAACTTCTTCGAATTTTTCTTTTATGAAGGGAGAAACGTAGGTGTTGTACGCGCCGTTCTCAGCTAAAGTTATTTTCTGAAGCATGCCTTCTCTCGCCATTTTTTCTATCATATAGTCGGAGGGGCACATTACGTCGTATATAGAGGGGTTAATCTTCATATTTGTATAAAGATCTTCCGGAGTGCTGAAAGTGGAATATTCCACT
>CAJOMM010000077.1 GCA_905235765.1 uncultured Clostridia bacterium | reverse complement strand
GAGAGAGATATGCTTACAAGTAAACAACGCGCTAAACTCAGAAGTCTTGCGCAAAACGTGGAGCCGGTAACGCAGGTGGGGAAATCGGGCGTTACGGACAGCCTTATAGACGGGCTTGACAAGGCGATAGAAAAAAGAGAACTTATAAAAATCACGGTTTTGGAAAATTCCGGAGAAAGCGTGGAAGACGTGGGAAAGGAAATTGCGGAGCGGCTTAACGCGGACTTCGTGTGCGCCACGGGAAAAAAACTTGTGTTTTACAGGAGAAGTTCAAGCGACAAGGTAAAACATATAGAGTTTTAAGATTGTTTTTCTTCTTTGCCGAACAGTTTTACGACGAGGGACAATACAAGAAAGGTTGCGCCGAATATGATATAGTATAACTTAAACGGCGCAAAATAACTGAAAAATAAAAAAGTCAAGCCGAAAAACAGATAGTTTTTGGCTCTTTTTTTATTTATCAATCGCGAAAAGTCCGAAGTCGGCTTTTTTTTCTCGGGCAAAGGTGCGTCCTTTAATTCCGGCAAAGCGTTTGCTTTTTTTAAGAGGTCGAAGGCGGCTTTGCCGTCTTTTAAGGAAACTTTTCCGTTAAACCTTGAAGCGAAACAAACGACTTCTTGAGAAAAAGATTCGGAATAAATAACGACTTTTGTTTGTTTATCCGCGAGGTTTACCGCGTGGAACACGTCTTTTTTCTGCACTTCGGAAAGGGAGAACTTGACGAACGTCATTTCGCCGCGATCTTTAATGAATATTCCGCCGCGGAGTTTTTGCGGAGTTTCGCCGAGGTTTTTAAAAGCGTTGAAAAAAAGGTCGGCGTTTTCTTTTGCGGCAGAGGAATTAAGCTTAAAGAGAAAGGAAGCGAAAAGTTCTTGATTTTTTGATTTTTCGTTGAGTTTATCTTGTTTAGATTTTAAGAATTTGGCGGCAAACACCGTGAAGAAAATCGCCGCGCTTACGCTTATTACGAAACAATAAGGTCTCGGAATATAATACGACAAAATTACGAAAACGAGTATAAAACACACGAAAAAAGAAAAAATTATATCGATAAAAAGCGGAACGGAATATTTTTTCATAATTCACCCGAAAAGATTGTACCCTTTTTTACGAAAAATAAACGCGGAAAGAAAAAGCGATAGAATAAAATCTTTGATTTTATTGAGTAATAATGTTATAATATAAACGTGAGAATAGGTATATTCGGCGGCGCGTTCAATCCCGTGCACGAAATGCACGTTAAAATCGCGCTTGCGGCAATCGAACAACTTGATTTGGATAAATTATTCGTGGTACCGTCTTTTATATCTCCGCATAAAAACGTGGCGCTGGCGGAAGAAGAGCATCGGATGAATATGCTTTCCCTTGCGTTTAAGGATGAGAAAAAAGTGGAGATATCCGATTACGAAACGGAAAAGGGCGGAAAAAGTTATTCTTTTATAACGGCGGAACACTTTAAATCCCTTTACCCTGACGCAGAGATATTTATGCTTGTCGGCGCGGATATGTTGAACGATTTTTTCACTTGGAAAAACCCCGAAAGGATACTTTCTTCGGTAACTCTTGCGGCGGTTGAAAGAGACGGTTATTTTTGCGATTACGGCGCGCTTGAAAAAGACTTTATAAACCGCTACGGCAAAACTTTTTGTCGTGTTCGCTATAAAGGAAAAGACGTCAGTTCCACCGAGATAAGGACTTATTGGGCTTTCGGTTTTACCCCCAAAGGGGTGCCTTCTTCGGTTTCCGAATATATAAAAGAAAATTCCGTTTATAAGCCGGATAAATACGTGGCTTACGTAAAAAGCGTGTTGCCCGAAAAACGGCTTCTGCACACGGCGAACGTAGTGATTTGCGCCGAGAAAAAAGCCAAAGAGTTGGCGCTTGACGAAGAAAAAGTGCGAATAGCCGCAACGCTTCACGACTGCGCTAAGTACGACGATCCCGAAAAATATGCGGATTTTACTTTGGAAAAGGACGTGCCTTTCCCCGTCGTGCATGCGTTTTTAGGCGCGTTCGTGGCGGAAAACGTTCTGGGTGTTAAAGACCCCGAAATTTTAGACGCAATAAGATATCACACTTCCGGCAAAGCCGAGATGAGCCGGCTTTCAAAGTTGATATTCGTCGCGGATATGCTTGAAAAGGGAAGAGACTACGAAGGGGTGGATAGGCTTCGTTCTCTTTACGAAAAGGATTTTGACGTTTGTTTCAGAGAGTGCTTGGCGGAAGAAATAAAACATCTAATAAACAAAGGCACTTATATTTATAAAGAGACTTTAAATGCTTACGACTATTACGTTAAGCAAGGAAAAATTTAGGAGAAACTACGGATATGGATTCAAGGACTTTTGCGGAAAACGTTTGCAAAATACTTAAAGACCACAAGGCGGAAGACGTGGTTATGATAGACCTCGGCGGCAAGACGGAAGTCGCGGACTTTTTCGTGGTGGCGAGCGGAAGAAGTATGACGCATACCCGTTCTCTCATCGACAAAGTCGAGGAAGAAACGGAAAAGGCAGGGACTTCGCCGGTCAGAGAAGAAGGCGTAAGAGAAGGGCGTTGGGCGGTAATCGATTACGGCGACGTGGTCGTACACGTTTTCAACGACGAAAGCAGGCTTTTCTATCATTTGGAAAAGCTTTGGGACGACGGTAAAAACGTGGTAAGATATTAAAATCAGGACACTCTTTTAACGTAAATTTTATCCACTTCGTCGGGATTTATCTCCACGCTTTTAACAATTTTCGGTTTTTTCGGCGGCGTCTTTTTGACTTTTTCCGGTTTTTGGGGTGCGAATTTGAGTTTTAGCATATATATTATGCTTTTCACTCCCAAAACGGTTATAAGACAGATAAGGAAAAAGCAAATAAGAAACAGCGGCCCTAAAATATATGAATATTTCATAACTTATTCGTTAAACATATTAACAAATGACGGAAAGCGTTATTTTGCGATATTTGCCGTAGTTTGAAAATTTTTACGGAAAAGGAGATTTGTTTATGTGTATATTTAAAAAATCGAAGAAGGAAACTTCTTTAGCGGTATTAAGCAAGGGTGTTTCCGATTATAACCCTTTCGTTTCGGAAGAGACCGAAAACGATAACGGTTCGGAATTCAAAAAACTTTCCGAACTTTTAAATAAGACGGAAAGAGAAGTAAAAGACGATTGCAAGTATTATCTTATTTGCAAGATAATGTCGAAGATAGGCTGTCTTGTCGCGGGATATTCTCCGACGGAAGAAGAATTAAAAAACAAAATAAACGGACTGTCTTCTTTCGATATGGGTGAAATTGCCGCGCAGCCGGCTTATTTTAAGGCGATAAAACGGCTTTCCGATAAATCGGCTAAACCGTTGAAAGTTTCCGCGGTGGTTGATTTCCCGTTCGGCGAAACGAGTTTCGCCGCCAAAAAGACCGAGATAAAAAACTGCGTTAAAAACGGGGCGGAAGACGTTACCGTAGTGATTCCCAAAATGGTGTTGACCGATTCCGTCAAAGAACTGAAAAAGCAACTTAAAAGTTTGAAGAAGATAAAGTCCGCGGATATTTTTACGGCGATTTCCGCGGAAGAGCTGAACGAAAGCGATATAAAAAGCTTTTTAAAAAGCGTGCAGAAGTTCGGCACGGGCAGGGCGGCGTTTATTTTCGGCAAAACGGGTGAGGGCGAGTTGAACGAAAAGCTCGGTTTTATAAATAAGTATAAAAACAAAGCGAAGATAAAGATATTCGCCGGAATAGAAAACGTGAAAGGCGCCGTAAAGGTTTTGGAGACCGGCGTTGACGGTATCGTTACCCCTTGCGCCCAAGATATTTGTTCGGAACTCGTTTCCGCCGCCGGATTTAAATTGAAGGAAAAGGCGTAAAACGCTTTACAAAAACAGAATATAGTTTTACAATATAGAAGATTCTTTGGGGCGGGGCGTAATTCCCCACCGGCAGTATAGTCTGCGAGCCTTAGTGGTTGACGGGGTGAAATTCTCCGACCGACGGTATAGTCCGGATGAAAAAAGAGT
>CAJOMM010000076.1 GCA_905235765.1 uncultured Clostridia bacterium | reverse complement strand
ATCTCCGCGCCAAACGGCAAAATCTCCCTTAAAATTCAGATCCTTTACGTCCGTTATACCTTTTCTCGCGATTTCCTCTTTAAGATATTCGTCTTGTACGTTTAAAAACTCCGCGCTTGCGCTTTTCGGCGGACGCACGTTTAATAAAGAGCGCAAAAGCCGTTTCTGCGCTTCCGTCTCCTTCGGCACCGTATAATCTGCGCCGCTTTCTTTAAGAAGATAATCTATTAAATAAACTCTTCTGCCTTCCTGATCCATATTAAAACCTTATTATTTGCGTTAACGTTCTTACACGATAAGTATAATATTATAAAGATATTATGTCAATAATTTATTAACCTTCCCGTTCGGCGAAAAATTTTCGGCAAAAGTAAAAAGGCTTTGAAATTCAAAGCCTTTTTTGGTTGAGATCTTAATAAAAACGTTTTTGATCTGAACTTTTTACGAAACTATTCGTAATTATTTGCAATCTTTTACGTTTCTCTTCGTAGACTTGGTACAAGCCTTGTTTTTGTTTGTTTTCATATCTCCTCCGTTAGTCTTGAAAAACTTATTCCGAAACCTTTGTCGGAACCTCGTTTTCTTTCGACAGAATTTATTATGTTCCGTTTCGCCGCTAATATTCATTTTTTAAAAAAATTTTTTTACACCCTTTTTTTCGTTTGACTATCGAAAGATTTCGGTATATACTGGAATTGCAACCAAAAAGGTTGCAATTAAAAAGTTATGAAATTATCTTCTAAGACCCACTACGGACTTCTTGCCTGCTATTATTTGGGAAGAAATTATCCGGAAACGCCGGTACCTGCCAGCGTACTTGAAAACTATATATCCGTTTCGGGGAAATATCTCGAAAAAATAATGCGAATTCTGACCGGGCGCGGCATAGTTACCGCGACGCGCGGAAAAGACGGCGGTTACTTTCTCGCAAAAAGTCCGGAAAACGTAACTGTAGGAGAGATAGTTCGCGCCTTGGAAGACGATATGGAAATAATAGAGTGTGTAAAAGAAAACACTTCTTGCAAATGTTGTCCCACAAGCAAGGTGTGGAGAAAGCTTTACGAGGGCATAAATAATTTACTCGATGAAATTAGTATAAAGCAGATAATAGACGGAGAATATTGACTTGGAGAAATTTATGGAAAAACACATTTATTTCGATCACGCGGCAACAACGCCGCTTTCTGAAGAAGCTTTTAACAAGATGAAGCCGTATTTTACGGAGATATACGGCAACGCAAACAGTCAGCACGCCTTTGGGCGTGAAGCGGTAAAAGGCGTTGACGAAGCGCGCGATACGATAGCTAAAATTATAAATTGCAGACCTAACGAACTGTATTTTACTTCGGGAGGGACGGAAAGCGATAACTGGGCGTTTCGCGGCGCGGCAAGGGCAATGCAAAGAAAAGGCAAACACTTAATTATCAGCCCTATCGAACACGCGGCAATGATTATGACCGCGCACGCCTTAGAAAAAGAAGGCTTTGAAATAAGCTATATGAAGGTAGACGAATACGGATTCGTAGACTTAGAACATCTGAAATCCATTATTCGCCCCGACACCACGTTTATCGGCTGCATGATGGCAAATAACGAAGTCGGCACCATAGAACCAATAAAGGAAATAGCGAAGATTGCGCACGAACACGGCGCGATATGTTTCACGGACGCCGTACAGGCGGCAGGCGTATTGAAAATAGACGTCAAAGACCTCGGCGTGGACCTTATGAGTATGAGTTCGCACAAGATCTACGGTCCGAAAGGCGTCGGCGCGCTGTATATAAGAACTGGGCTTTCCATAGAAAGCATTATAACCGGCGGTCATCAGGAGCGTATGAAACGCGGAGGAACGACTAACGTTGCAGGCGTTGTAGGCTTTGCGGAAGCGTTTAAAATCGCAGATAGAGATATGGACAAAAATTTCGAATACGTAAGTTCTCTACGCGATCATTTTATCGACAGAGTTTTGGCGGAAGTTCCGTACGTAAAACTGAACGGGCCGAGAAAGGAAGGACGGCTTCCTGCCAATGCGGATTTTTCTTTCAAGTATATCGAAGGAGAATCCATACTGTTTTCATTGGACCTTGCCGGAATAGCGGTATCTTCCGGTTCCGCCTGTTCATCCGGTTCGCTGGAGCCTTCGCACGTGTTACTTGCTTTGGGTTTGCCCGAAGGTCTGGCGCACGGGTCGATAAGGTTTTCGTTCGGAAAACACAACACCTTGGAAGAAGTGGATTACGCTGTTGAAGTACTAAAGGCGGCAGTAGAAAGATTGAGAAGTATGTCGCCGTTATTTAAACCTGAAGGAGAAATTAAAAATGTATAACGAAAAAGTAATGGACGTTTTTCAAAACCCCAAAAACGTAGGCGAAATTGAAAATCCGGACGGCATAGGAACCGTCGGAAACGAAGTGTGCGGCGATATAATGCAAATAACGCTTCGAATTGAGAACGACGTAATAAAAGACGCAAAGTTCAAAACTTTCGGATGCGCCGCCGCTATCGCGACAAGTTCCACCGCTACCGAAATGATAAAAGGCATGACGATAGAAGAAGCGCTTAAAGTAACCAATAAAAAGGTAATAGACACTTTAGGCGGACTTCCGGCGCAGAAGATACATTGTTCGGTGCTCGCGGAAGAAGCCATAAAAAAGGCTATCGACGATTACCGTTCTAAACAAGCAAAATAATATTTAATTACAAAAACTCTGCCGAAAGAGTTGACTCTTTCGGCAGAGTTTTTATTTGTAGTTTTTATAAATTTTGATTGTTAAATCCAAAATCGGCGAGGTCAACGGATTTTCGTTTAAGCAAAACGTAATTCCCGCAGCCCCTTTCCCGACCTCAAATGCGTTAAAAGTTACGACTTTAGAGTCGCCGCCAGACTCGGCGCGTATCGTCGTGAGACTGACGTTTTCGGATAAAGAGTATGAAATAACGGCATAACCTTCGCTTTCCGAGTTAAAGTAATAGGTGTATTCCCCGAAACCGGTGTTGTCATAAGCGGAAACAACGACGGTTTCTACCGCGTTACAGAAATAATCGATCACCTCTTTTTGTACCGAGTTAAAACTATCGTAATCGGAATTTTTAGCGGCGTTCGCAACTCCGCAAACCGACCTTACGTTTTCCGAGGCGTCAAACGCTCCGTAAACGTACTTAACGGACCCGTCCTCGATATATTTCATATAAGTTCTCGCCGCAAAAGCCCTGTCCACGTTAAACGGATAAATATCCACTAGCGCGCAGTTGAAACCGTAATAACCGTCCGAGTCGGGGTTGTTATTCCAAATATTCGCGGCTATCTCCTGATAATTCAACCCGTGTGAAGACAATTCTGCTACGGTAAAATACGCGCAATCGGAAAGATAGTCGTACGGAACGATTATTATGCCAACCTCTGCGCCCTCATATTCCGACTTATAAAAATCGTAATAATTTTTGTCAACTCTTCCGCAAAACCTTAACCCGGGATGTTCCGAATTAAGTCTTAAATACGCCCCTCTTTCGATTGTCAGACACTCACTTTCCGTCGGTGGCGAAACGAATTCGGTAATAACGACGTCGTCGACGTAACACACTCCGCCGTTTACTATCTCCATCGAAAACGAATAACTTCCGGAAAGCACGCTCATAACCGTTCCGATTTTTTTGAATTCGCCGCCCGTATCTCCGACGCCGACAAGTTCGGAAACGTAGTTATCTCCGAGTAAAAATCTGACGGAAGCTTCTTCGGAAGTTTTTAGGCTTACGCCGAAAAAGTAGCTTCCTTTCGGTAAAGAGACTTCGTACTGATAAAATATAACGGCTCTTTCCCCTATTACCGTAAAACAAAAATTGCTTTTATCGCTTGAGTTGACTACCGCGCCATCGTCGGAATTCCAGCCGGTAATATAATAAGTATTGAATAAAAGACCTTCTTCTTCAGTGTAATCGTTTAAGTCGCCGTTATACAGAAAGGGGGATTTCGACGGCGTAATTCGGAAACGTAAGCACGAAAAATACCGCCGCCAAAACAATAATAAGTTTTATTATTTTTATCATATTCCCCACCAAAATATATCTTCCCCAATATTATCTTGATCGTGTTCGTCGATTTCTGCGCTGGACAAAAATACGTCGCCTCCCGTTATTATAATCATAAAATAAGGTGCGACGTAAAATTTCTTTTTATTTTTCATCTTTTGTATTTTATAAAATTGTTTATTTGTTGATTAAACGGAAAACGCTTTAGCGACTTTTTTATCGGTTACGTAATAATCGTTTCGGAATTGATCGAAGGATAACGCCTGTAATTTCATTACGTCTACTTTCCCTTTCTCGTCTAATACTTTTTCGTCTGCTTTTACGTTTACTATCTTTCCGACTATACCGAAAACGTTTTCGGTGTTTACGATTTCAACGAGTTCACATTCCATAGTAACAGGAAATTCCTGAATAAAAGGCGCGTTTACTTTATCGCTTTTAACCGCGTGATACCCCGTCCGCTCAAACTTGTCTTGTGTGTTATTACCGCTTTCGATTCCGAAAAAATCCGCCGCGTCAACGATCTGCTATAGCAACGGAAAAAGCGTTGCTTATTTTAATGTTTTTAAGGGTTTTTCTTTCTTCCCCCAAAAAGAGAATTACTTTATCCATGTCGCAGATTTGTCCCCACGCAACGTTCATAACGTTTACCTTTCCGTTATCGTCGTAAGCGGCGACCATTAAAACCGGCATAGGATATATCGCCGGAATAACGCCCAAATCTTTAAACATTAAATCTCCCCCAAAAACGCGCTATGCGTTTGATTTCACAAATAAAATATACGGATGCCGATTATCAAATGTTTTATTTTATTATTTTCCGCATTGCCATTATAATAACGCCAAAATTTCGTCGGCGTTGGTGTCGGGTTTTACCTTTGGCATAACCGCTTGAACGGTTCCCTGTTCGTCGATTAAGAACGTCGTCCTCACAACGCCCATGCTGACTTTCCCGTACAACTTTTTCTCTTGCCAAACGCCGTATGCTTTTATTGCCGAAAGTTCCGTATCCGAAAGCAAAACAAACGGCAAATTGTATTTGGTAGCAAAATTCAAGTGCGAATTTACGCTGTCTTTGCTGATACCTATAACCACCGCGTTTTTATTTTCGATTGCTTTGTTTTTCAGCGCAAATGCGCACGCCTGTCTCGTGCAACCGGGCGTGTTGTCCTTAGGGTAAAAATACAGAACGACTTTTCTCCCGAGAAAATCGGACAAAGAAACCATATTCCCGTTTTTATCCGGCAAAGTAAACTGCGGCGCTTTCATCCCAACTTCTAACATTATTCTAATCCTCAACGGGGTTTTTATCCGACCGCTTC
>CAJOMM010000075.1:816-4891 GCA_905235765.1 uncultured Clostridia bacterium | reverse complement strand
TTTAAGTATAATTCAGCCCGTTTTAAAAATAAAGGTCTTTATCGCTCTTAACCCTTCCGAACGCTTATAAACCTTTATATTCGTTAATACTGTTTTATATTCGCTTGACTTAAAAACGATTATATTGTAAAATACTTTCAGCAATAATAATCTGATTTAAGAAGGTTTTTTATGGAAAGTAAAGCGACTATGGAAAAAATCGTAAATCTTTGTAAAGGAAGGGGTTTTATATTCCCCGGCAGCGAGATCTACGGCGGCTTAGCTAACTCTTGGGACTACGGCCCCTTGGGTGTGGAATTTAAAAACAACGTCAAAAAAGCGTGGTGGAAACGCTTCGTTCAGGAAAGCAAGTATAACGTCGGTTTGGATTCGGCAATCATAATGAATCCGCAGGCGTGGGTTGCGTCGGGGCACGTCGGCGGTTTTTCCGATCCCTTAATGGACTGTAAACAATGTAAAGCGCGCCACCGCGCGGATAAACTTATAGAGGATTACGCCTATCAAAACAATACTTCCGACAACCCTGCAGGCTGGTCCTTCGAAAAAATGACGGATTTTATTAAAGAACACAATATCGCCTGTCCCGTGTGCGGCGGACACGAGTTTACGGATATAAAGAAGTTCAATCTTATGTTCAAGACGTTTATAGGCGTTACCGAAGACACTACTTCTACCATTTATCTCCGCCCCGAAACGGCGCAGGGAATATTCGTAAACTTTCAAAACGTTCAAAGAGCGGCGAGGAAAAAACTTCCTTTCGGTATAGGTCAGATAGGAAAATCTTTCCGCAACGAAATAACGCCCGGAAACTTCGTTTTCCGCACTCGCGAATTCGAACAAATGGAACTGGAATTTTTCTGCAAACCCGGAACCGATTTAGAGTGGTTCAAATACTGGAAAGATTACTGCCATAAATTCCTTTTGGATCTCGGTATCAAAGACGAACACCTGCGTCTTCGCGACCACGATCCGGAAGAACTTGCGTTCTATTCTAAAGCGACTACCGACTTCGAGTTTCTGTTCCCGTTCGGCTGGGGCGAACTCTGGGGAATAGCCGACAGAACGGACTACGATTTAGGTCAGCACGCGAAATTTAGCGGTAAGGATTTAACTTACTTTGATCAGGACACGAACGAGCACTATATTCCCTACGTTATAGAACCGTCTCTCGGTGCAGACAGGGTTGCGCTCGCCTTTCTTGCCGAAGCGTACGACGAAGAAACCGTCGGCGATAACGACGTGAGAGTAGTTCTTCATCTTCATCCGGCGCTCAGCCCCTATAAAGCGGCTGTACTTCCGCTATCCAAAAAACTCGGGGAAAAAGCGACGGAAATTTACGAGGAACTTTCAAAATATTTCTCAGTCGATTACGACGAAACGGGGTCTATCGGCAAGCGCTACCGCCGTCAGGACGAAATTGGTACTCCGCTCTGTATAACCTACGACTTCGATTCCGAAACCGATAACTGCGTAACCGTGAGAGACAGAGATTCTATGGAACAGGTGCGCATACCTATAACGGAATTAAAAAAATATATAGAAGAAAAAATCGCGTTTTAATAATAACAAATATCGAAAGCGGGCGGCGCAAATTTGCACCGCCCGCTTTCAAAACTAAATTATTAACACTTTCTTATTATGTGAGACGTTACACTTCTTAAAGAAATTTTAGATCACCATTTTCGTTAATCACGGCATCAATGATAATTGATACCGTCGTCCGTATCGTACTCCCCACTACCGAAATCTTCATCCAAATCTGCATATCCGTCGTATTTAGGCGGAACTTTTTGGGTTTGTTCTTCCGTCTCTTTATTGTTTTCTTTTGTTTGCTTATTTTCCATTTTAAAAGCCCCTTTTTGTTTTAATTTTTATATCTCACGACTTTTCGCTTAATGTATACTTATTATATCTAACATATGGTCAATTGTCAAGCGAAAGCCTGCAGCTTATTATTCTTTTCCTCTCGTATTGACGGCTATAATGCCGGAGATTGCGCCTATCGCCGCGCCGAAAAGAATATCGAGAAGAAATCCCGTTCCGAAAACTTCGCCGCCGCCTATAAGCGCAAAAACGAGATATATTATAACCGTAAAAAATACGCCTACTATAAGCCCTTTGATAAGTCCTTTTCCGCCTTTAAGAGTAAAAAAGCATCCAAGAAACACAGATATTATCTTAATAAACTGATTTACGGCTTTTACGGCGTTTGTAGACAGCGCGGCAAACTTTACGACTGCGGCGAAAACAAATACCCCGACCAGCGCGCATATTACGGCAACAAATATCCCTTTAAGTACGGTTATGAAAAATTCCGATTTAATTTCCGAACTCATAAAAACACCCCCGACTATCTATTAAAAGATATGTCGAGGGTCGGTTTTTTATTACATTTTATTTATCCGAAAACTTAAGCGGACTATATTTCATCCTCTACATGTTTTCTTCTGGTCTTTTTGGGGGATTCTTCGGCAACGGGAGTTTCCGTCGTAGTTTCTTCCGCCTTTTCTTCGACTTTGGTTTCTTCCAAGGCTACTGCGCTGCCTTGAGCCGGCGCTGTCTGATAAATAGCGCCTTTATCGAATTTTACGTAAGACTTTTTGTCGTCCGTACCCGTTTCCAGAACGAAGGTGTTTTCCGCATTGTTTATTTCCGCGACGAATCCGCATACGCCCCCGATGGTTTTAACCCTATCGCCTATCTTTAATTGGTCAACCATGTTTTTCGCTTCTTTTTGCTTTTTCTTGCCGGAAATAGTCTGCCACACGAGTAAACCTATCATAGCAACTATTATTACGATAAATATTATCGTCATAGGAAGAGTGCTACCGTTATTATTTTCGGATCCCGCACTTGCTGTTAAAAAATATAACATTGTATTTTCTCCTTACGAATTTATGTCTATATTGTAAATGATTTTAAAGAATTTTGCAAGCGTTTTAATGTCAAATCCCGTATTCGACCATTTTCGTCAATTATATTTTTTATACAATCCGCCGGTAGTTTCGTAAAACTCTTCGCGGAATTCCGTAAACCTATCTTCCATTATGGCGTTCCGAATTTCCGCCATAAGTCCGTTAAGGTAGGTTATGTTGTGAAGGCTTATCATCATACCCCCTATCATTTCGCCGGCGTTTATCGCGTGGCGAAGATACGCCTTGGTAAAATGTTTGCAGCAATAACAGTCGCAATTTTCGTCTATCGGCGTAAAGTCTTCTTTGTACGCCCCGTTCCTTACGACGACTTTTCCGCCGTGAGTCAGCGCCGTGCCGTTCCTCGCGATACGGGTAGCAAGAACACAATCGAACATGTCTATTCCCCTATATACGCCTTCGACCAAACAGTCGGGACTGCCCACTCCCATAAGGTATCTCGGCACGTTATCCGGATAAAACGGGAGAAGATCGTCTAAAACGTCGTACATCACTTCTTTGGGTTCTCCGACGGATAGTCCGCCGATGCCGAACCCGTATTTAACGAAAGGCAAAGTTGCTTTAAGGCTTTCACGCCTAAGGTCTTTAAAAACGTTTCCCTGCACTATCGGGAACAGCGCCTGTTTGGGGTTTTTGTGAACTGCGTAACACCTTTCAAGCCATTTTAACGTTCTCTCCATAGCAAGCGCAGAATAACTGTAGTCGGCGCCGAAAGTAGAACATTCGTCGAACGCCATAATTATGTCCGCGCCGAGATTATTCTCTATTTCCATTACTTTTTCGGGAGTAAAGAGATGCTTGCTTCCGTCCACATGCGAATTAAAATATACGCCTTCGTCCTTTATCTTATTGAGTTTGGCGAGCGAAAAAACCTGAAATCCGCCGCTATCCGTAAGAATCGGTCTATCCCAGGACATAAATTTATGTAGTCCGCCCGCTTTTTTCACTATATCGTCGCCGGGGCGCATATAAAGATGATAGGTGTTTGCAAGAAGTATCTGCGTTTTTGCAGCCTTAAGGTCTCTCGGAATTACGCCTTTGACTGTCGCCTGCGTTCCGACAGGCATATAGGTAGGCGTTAAAATATCCCCGTGCGGAGTGTGTAAAACGCCGGCTCTCGCTCCGGTTTTTTTGTCTTGTTT
>CAJOMM010000075.1:0-728 GCA_905235765.1 uncultured Clostridia bacterium | reverse complement strand
GCGTCGCCGAACGAAAAAAATCTGTATTCCTTTTCGACCGCGATTTTATACAGTTCCAATATCTTTTCTCTGCCCGTAAGACAGGAAACCAACATAATCAGCGTGCTTTTGGGAAGATGAAAATTAGTTATAAGCGAATCGACGCATTTGAATTTATACGGCGGATACAAAAATATGTCGGTATCCGCTTTGGTAGGCTTCAGAAACCCGTTTTCGTCCGCCGCGCTCTCCAGCGCCCTCACGGACGTAGTGCCTACGGCGATAACGCGCCTTCCTTCTTTTTTCGCGCGGTTTATTATCTCCGCCGTCTCCTCGCCTATCTCAAAGTATTCTTTATGCATATGGTGCTTTTCCACGTTTTCTTCCTTTACGGGTCTGAACGTTCCGAGTCCCACGTGCAGCAAAACTTCCGCGATCTCAACGCCTTTATCCTTTATTTCGTCCAAAAGATTTTCAGTAAAGTGAAGCCCTGCTGTCGGCGCCGCCGCCGACCCGTCCACTTTTGCGTAGACGGTCTGATAGCGATTTTTATCCTTTAATTTCTCTTTTATATACGGAGGGAGCGGCATTTCGCCAATCCTTGATATAACGTCCTCGAACACTCCGTCAAAATAAAATCTTACTTTTCTCGTGCCGGCTTCCGGAAAAACGTCCAGAACGGTCAAAGAGAGTTCGTCTGAAATAAAAAGCTTGGTTCCGATTCTGCACTTTTTGCCGGGTTTTACCAA
>CAJOMM010000074.1 GCA_905235765.1 uncultured Clostridia bacterium | reverse complement strand
AAGAGTTTTACGTCGCGTTTTTTTCCACGTTTTTAAGGAGCGTGCTGGCGTTTTTAATCTCCTACGTTTTAGCGGCATTAACCGCGGCGCTTTCTTATAAATTCCAAAATGCCGAAAGACTTTTATCGCCTTTGATAACGATTATAAGGGCGCTTCCGACGATAGCCGTCGTGCTTTTGCTCATCGTTTGGACTAATTCTAAAGTCGCGCCCGTTATCGTTACTATGCTCGTCGTTTACCCGACGCTTTATACGGGGCTTTTGAACGCGCTTAAGGGCATAGATAAAGACTTGAACGAGATGTGCAAAGTTTTCGGCGTAAGCAAAAAAAATCGCGTTTTTAAAGTCGTGTTGCCCCAGATTGCGCCTGCTTTTATTACTTCGGCAGGCGCCGCTCTTACTTTAAACCTTAAACTTATGGTGGCGGCGGAAGTGCTTTCGCAAACGGCGAAATCTATGGGGTATCTGTTAAATACCGCCAAAATTTATTTTGAAATATCCACGATGATTGCGCTCGTCGTATTTACCGTTATCACAGGGCTTATAATAGAAGTAGTTTTCGGAATTTGGGCAAAGAAGGCGGTGAAAGGATGATAAAACTTAAAAATATCCGTAAAAGTTACGGCGATAAAGTAATTTACGACGGATTCGATCTCGATATAGAAGAAGGCGTTATAACGGCGATACTCGGCGAAAGCGGAGCAGGTAAAACCACGCTTTTGAATATTATTGCAAATCTCACGGAATATTCCGGCGAAATTACCGGGGAAATTTCTCCCGTATCAATGGTTTTTCAGAAAGACAGATTAGTTCCTCATCTTACGGTGGAAGAAAACCTTAAATTGGTGAACGGCAACGCCGACGTGTTACAGCGTCTTGAGGAAGTGGGGCTATCCGGCAGCGCGAAAGCTTATCCCAAAGAACTTTCCGCCGGTATGTCGAGAAGAGTCGCGCTTTTACGCGCTTTTCTTTACGAGTCGCCGCTTCTTTTAATGGACGAACCGCTTATCAATCTCGACCTGAAGATAAAATATAAACTTACGGAACTTATAAAAAAACTTCAAAAACAAGACGGAAGGACAATCGTTACCGTAACTCACGACGTAAAAGAAGCAGTTCTTATGGCGGACAGGGTAATCGTATTGAAAGACGGGAAAGTGTTGTTTGACGAGAATAACGTTTCGGAGAATACCGAAAGAAAACTTACCGAAGTTTTGCTACAAGATAATTAAGAAGGAAATTCCGCGTCCCGATCGGGGCGCGGAATTATTTGTTTAAAAAAATTTTATTTAAATTGACAAACGACTACGGCTTTGATAAAATATAATCTATGTAACGTCAAGGTTGTCGCAAAATACCGTTATGGCGGCGCTTTGTGTTAACTTCCGTAACTTTACATATTTTATTCAGGAGGGGAGCCCGTTGCTCGTAAACATAGCCGACGTGACGTTTGAAATAAACGCCAAACATAAATTTACAGAAAATCTATGCGCCGACTACGTTTGCTTGGGTACCGTTCCGGAGTTTTATATAGAAGTCACCCCTTCGGAAATTGAGGCGGAACGCATAAAAACGCAAGGCGAAAATTTTTCGGACGGTTACTTGGAAAGCATTGCCGTATTCCGTAAAATTTGCGACGACATATTAAAATACAAGCAGGGTATACTTTTTCACAGCAGCGCTGTGGAGGTCGACGGGAAAGCCTATCTTTTCACCGCACCGAGCGGTACCGGAAAATCCACTCACGCAAGGCTGTTAAAAAACTTTTTGAAAGACCGTATGTCCTATATCAACGACGATAAGCCGATTATCCGCGTTATTGACGGAGAGTGTTTCGTTTACGGCACTCCCTGGAACGGAAAACACAGGCTCGGCAGCAACGTGAAAGTAAAACTACAAGCGATTTGCGAGATCAGACGCGATAAAGAAAACAGAATAGAAAAAATATCTTCGGCGGAAATGCTCGGGGTTATTTTCAGGCAGACCGTAATTCCCGAAGAGTTGCAGTCTATGGACGAGTTTATTAAAATATTGAACGATATTATTAAGCAAGCCGAATTGTTCAGGCTTTATTGCAACACCGATCCGAAAGCAGCGGAAACTTCTTATTACGGCATGATAAAAGGGGGGAAAAGATGTCAGAAAAGGACTTAATGAAAATAAAAGAAGGGTTTATTTTAAGACAGGTCGCCGACAACTATTTAGTCGTCGCGGTGGGAGACGCAGTCAAAAAGTTTAAAGGTATGATAACTCTTAACGAAACGGGCGCGTTTATCTGGAAGGCGTTGGAGAAAGGCGCGACAGAGGACGAACTTGTCGAAAAATTAACGGCGGAATACAAAGTGGACGAACCGATGGCGCGCGCCGACGTGGATAAATTCGTTAACAAAATCAAAAAAGCAAATTTATTAAAATAAAGAAGGCGGTAAGCAAATGACGAAAATCGGATTCGATAACAAAAAATATCTGGAAATGCAGTCGGCAAAAATTCTTGAAAGAGTTTCTATGTTCGGCGATAAACTGTACCTTGAATTCGGCGGAAAACTTTTCGACGACTATCACGCTTCGAGAGTGCTTCCCGGTTTTGAACCGGACAGCAAAATAAAAATGCTTTCCGAACTCAAAGACAAAGCCGAAATTCTCATCGTCATCAACGCAAACGACATTGAAAAAAACAAGACGAGAAGCGATCTCGGAATTACATACGACATTGACGTTTTAAGGCTTATAGATATATTCCGCAGCCGCGGATTTTACGTCGGAAGCGTGGTTCTTACGAGATTTGCCGAACAGCCTTCCGCGCAAGCCTTTCAGAAGCGTCTTGAAATGCTCGGAATAAAGGTATATCGTCATTATCCCATAGCCGGATATCCGTCCGACGTGGAAAAGATAGTGAGCGAAGAAGGGTACGGCAAAAACGAATACGTAGTAACTACCCGTCCTCTCGTCGTGGTTACCGCGCCCGGTCCCGGGAGCGGAAAAATGGCGACTTGTTTATCCCAACTCTATCACGAAAACAAGCGCGGAGTTAAAGCCGGCTACGCAAAATACGAAACTTTTCCCGTGTGGAATCTCCCGTTAAATCATCCGGTTAACGTGGCGTACGAGGCTGCTACCGCCGATCTTGACGACGTTAATATGATAGACCCCTTCCATCTCGAAGCGTACGGCGAGATGGCGGTAAATTATAACAGAGACGTGGAAGTATTCCCGGTGCTTTCGGCTATGCTGAAAAGGGTTATGGGCAGTTCGCCGTATAAATCCCCGACGGATATGGGCGTGAATATGGCAGGTTACTGCATAATCGACGACGAGGCGTGCAAAGAAGCGAGCAAGCAGGAAATAATTCGCCGCTATTACGCCGCTCAACTCGACTATATGAAAGGTATAATCGGTAAAAGCGTGGAAACCAAAATAGAGATTCTTATGGAGAAAATGGGTATCTCCGTTCAGGACAGAAAGGTTGCCGTTGCCGCGCTCGAAAAAGAAAGATTGACCGAATGTCCTTGCGCGGCGATAGAACTTCCGGACGGCAGAATCGTAACCGGGAAAACGGGAAATCTTTTAGGCGCGTCATCCGCGGCGCTTCTTAACGCATTGAAGGTTTTAGGAGACGTTGACGACGCAATACCGCTAATTTCTTCGGCGGTAATAGAGCCGATACAAAAATTAAAAGTGAACTATATGGGAAGCGTAAATCCGAGGCTTCATACGGACGAAATACTTTTATCGCTTGCGGTAAGCGCGCTTACCAACCCCACAGCGGAGCACGCTATGGCGCAACTCGGCAAATTGAACGGCTCGGAATTCCACTCCACCGTTATTCTTTCTCACGCCGACGTGAAAACTCTGAAAAAACTCGGCATGAGGGTAACTTACGAACCGAAGCGCAAAAAAGAATAGTCTTTTGTTAAACGGGTAATTTCCCTTAAAATATTATAGAATATGCAGAAAAAATAATTCACCCCTTCGCGGATATCCGCGAAGGGGTGAAAGTTTATACCATTACCGTATAGTTTTGATTGAAATTTTCGTCTGCGGCAAGGTTATAAAGGTCGTTTGCGAGAGCGTCCTTTTCGTAACAGACGCGAGCGGTCCCTTTAAGCCGCAAAGCGTCGCTCTTTCGC
>CAJOMM010000073.1:3175-7303 GCA_905235765.1 uncultured Clostridia bacterium | reverse complement strand
ATACAAACCCTTGAGACTTTCATGCCGCCGCCTGTAGAACCGCCGCTTGCACCGATAACTGTAAGCATGAGCAAAACGGCTTTGGAAAGCGTCGGCCAACTATCGAAATCAGCAGTAGTGAAACCGGTAGAGGAAGAAATGGACGCAACCTGAAAAAACGATAACCTTAGCGCTTGCCCGAAGCTGGCGGTTAAACCGAGCAGGTTTATGGTTATAATAATGGTCGCGCTTAAAACAATACCGACGTAAACTATAAACTCCTCGCTCTTCAGGGCTTTAAGCACGTTGCCGGTAAGAATGAGATAAAAAACATTGAAGTTTATGCCGAATAAAAACATGAAAACGGCAATCACCATCTCGTAATAAACGTTTCCGTACGCCGCTATGCTGTTATTGTAAAGGCCGAAACCGCCCGTGCCTGCCGTCGACAAAGAATTAAGCACCGCGTCGTAAACGTTCATACCGCCGCAAAGCAACAGTATCATTTCCAACAAGGTCAGACCTATATAGATAGCGTACAGTATCCGCGCCGTATTCTTTATCTTTCCGACTATCTTTGACGAATCGGGGCCGGGAGACTCCGCCCGAAATATGTGCATTACGCCGAAATTACCGTTCGGAACCAGGGTCAGCACGAACATAAGCACTCCCATACCGCCTATAAAGTGGGTCAAAATCCTCCAGAACATCGCGGAGTGGGAAAGCAAAAGCCCTGTAGCTTCCGGCTTATCTATGATACTTGCGCCGGTCGTGGTGAAACCGGACGCAGACTCAAACAGCGCATCTGCAAAATTCGGTATTTCGCCCGAAAGTACAAACGGAATCGCGCCTACGATAGAAAGAATTATCCAGGACAGCGCAACTATAACGAAGCCGTCTTTTGCGTAAATATTCTTATCTTTCGGTCTTATAAGCAGCAAAAGTCCGCCCACGACAATAAGCCCTGCCATAGGATAAATATACGCAAGATAAAAAGCTTTTTCTGCGTGCTCGTTATAAATAAACCCAACGAATATCGGCGCTAAAAATAAAGCCGCTTCTATGAGCATAACTCTGCCGAGCACATTTAAAACCATTTTATAATTCATTGTTTTTTATTCGATTTTAAATTCTCAGTAGGATTTCTCAAAATATCCTGCAATTCTCTTACGTGCGAAAGAGTGGTAACTATTATAACCCTGTCTCCTGCCTTAAAGCAAGTTTCTCCGCTCGGGAATATATATTCCCCGTCGCGAACTATTCCGCCGACTAAAACGTCTCTTTTAATTTTGAGCTCCGAAAGCGGCACGTACTGCTCTTTGAAACTTTCGCTGACGGTGAATTCCGCCGCTTCCACCTTATCGTGAAGTTTATACAACACGTCTATTCCGTCTTCCGAACGCGCCTGGCTTGCGCGGATGTAGGAAATTATATGATTCGCTATAACGTTCCGCGGAGAAAACACCGTTTCAAGTCCTAACTTTTTTACCATCTGCGAAACTGAAGGTCTATCTATTTTAGTTATTATTTTATCCACGCCTTTTTGCTGGGCATAAAGAGAAATTATTACGTTTTCTTCGTCTATTCCCGTAAGAGTAACGCAGCCGTCGCTGCCTTTAAGGTTCTCTTCGTCCAAAACGTCCTGATCGGTTCCGTCGCCGCACAAAATCGTCGCGCCGTAAAGTTCTTGGCTCAACTTTTCGCAACGCTCCTTATCTTTATCAATTATCTTTACGTTTATGCCGAGAGATAAAAGTTCTTTGGCAAGGTAATACCCGACCTTTCCGCCGCCGACTATAAACACCGACTTCGCGCGGGGATGGAATATTTTAAGCTTCTTACTGAAATTCGTGAGTTCGCTTTCCTTTGCGATGATAAACACGGTGTCGTTTTTCTCTACGATAAAGTCGCCGCGCGGAATAAATACTTTGTCTCCGCGGCGCACCATACAAAAAAGCAATTTGAACCCGTATTCGCCGGTGATACGCATAAGCGTTTTACCGATTATCGGATTGTTTGCCAAAATATCGAATTCCACTAAAAGCGCTTTCCCTTCGGCAAAACTCTCGACGTTTTTAGCCGAAGGAAATTTCAACACTTGCGCTATTTCCAAAGCCGTCTGAAGTTCCGGATTGAAAGCAAAGTCAAGTCCCAAATCTTCGCGCATATTCTCCATTTCCGCAAAGTATTTGGGGTCTCTGACCCTCGCTACGGTATTCTTAACGCCGAGCTTTTTAGCGAGCACGCAACACAAAATATTAACTTCATCCTGCGAAGTGCATGCAATAAGAAAATCCGCAGTCATAACGCCGGCGTCAATTAGAACCTGCCTTTCCAATCCGCCGCCGACAATCCCGTTGGCGTCGAAAGAATTGACCACGAAATTTACTCTTTCGGAGTCCGTATCCACGACGCAAACGTCGTGCTTTTCTTTAACGAAACTCTCTACCAAAGTTGCGCCGACTTTGCCGACGCCTACCACTATTATCTTCATATATTATATATAATAAGCATTTTTTGTTCAAATGTCAACGTTTTTACCGTTTACGGTTTTGCGACGGATCTTTCAGAACTACGTCGTGTGCGCCGCCTTCCACTATGCTCGTCGCCGAAACCAACGTCAGCGTCGCTTTTTGCTGTAATTCTTTTATATTCAGCGCGCCGCAATTACACATCGTCGACCTTATCTTCGCCAAAGACAACGCAACGTTGTCTTTAAGATAACCGGCGTAAGGAACGTAAGAATCCACTCCTTCTTCGAAAGAAAGCTTTTCCGAACCGCCCAAATCGTATCTCTGCCAATTTCTCGCCCTGTCGCTGCCTTCTCCCCAGTATTCCTTCACGACGTTGCCGTTATAGTTGAACTTACGAGTAGGACTTTCTTCAAATCTTGCGAAATACCTGCCGAGCATAAGAAAATCCGCACCCATAGCGAGCGCTAACGTCATATGATAATCGTGAACTATCCCTCCGTCCGAACATACCGGTATATACACGCCGGTTTCCATAAAATACCTGTCGCGTTCCGCACAAACGTCAATGAGCGCGGTAGCCTGCCCTCTGCCGATGCCTTTCGTTTCCCTCGTGATACATATGGAGCCGCCGCCAATTCCGACTTTTACGAAATCTGCACCGCATTCCGCCAAAAACCTGAAGCCTGCGGCGTCAACCACGTTTCCGGCGCCGACTTTAACTTTATCGCCGTATTCTTGTCTTATCCATTGTATAACTATCTTTTGCCACTCGGTAAACCCTTCGGAAGAATCTATACACAAAATATCCGCGCCGGCTTTAATTAGCGCCGGAACGCGCTCTTTATAATCTCTGGTGTTTATGCCTGCCCCTACCACGTATCTCTTGTCATTGTCCAAAAGTTCCAAAGGATTTTGTTTATGCTCTTCGTAGTCTTTTCTGAAAACGAAGCTGACAAGCCTTCCTTCTTCGTCTAATATGGGCAGAGAATTGAGTTTATGATCCCAGATAATGTCGTTTGCCTCTTTTAAGGTTACGCCGTTTTTTGCGTATATGAGCTTTGATAAAGGCGTCATAAAATTCTTGACCTTTTCATCCGGCGTCATACGGCTAATCCTGTAATCGCGAGAAGTAACTATACCTAAGAGTTTTCCGGTTGCGGTACCGTCGTCCGTTACCGCCATCGTGGAATGTCCGGTCTTGGCTTTAAGGTCTATAACGTCTTTAAGCGTGGCTTTCTCCGAAAGATTGGAATCGCTTACGACAAATCCCGCTTTGAACGCCTTAACTTTCGCAACCATCGCCGCTTGCTCCGAAACGGTTTGCGACCCGTAAATAAACGATACGCCGCCTTCTTTTGCGAGCGCGACGGCGAGCCTGTCCCCCGACACCGATTGCATAACGGCGGAAACGAGCGGTATATTCACCGAAAGAGAAGGTTCTTTGCCTTTCTTGAATTTTACCAGCGGAGATTTTAAACTTACATTATCAGGTATACATTGTGCGGAAGAATATCCCGGTATAAGCAGATACTCGTTAAAAGTGTGCGCCGGTTCGTTAATGAATTTTGCCATATTTTCTCCTTTTTACAAAAAAAGCGAAGGCGTAAGCGTTCGCTTTTTCAAAATCAATTCAATAAAAATCTTAAACGCTTCGAATAAGGTGTCCGCTAAAACA
>CAJOMM010000073.1:0-3149 GCA_905235765.1 uncultured Clostridia bacterium | reverse complement strand
GTCTTAAAACTCCCGTTCACTAATTACGTTAAGTATACACCAAAAGACGATTGTCGTCAACCGCTTTTAGTGAGTAATGTGAATTTAATGAATAAAAAAGTCCCTAAAAATGAAAAAGCCTCTTGTTTTCCTAAACAAGAGCATCCATCGTCGGCAATATTTCTCCGACGGCTTGCTTAAAATCTGTTCGCGCTTTCGTCGAATAACGCTATACTAAACAACGTTCCGTCATCTAAACCGAAAAGACTTTTGCAAGTTTTTAAAAACTTTTTCATCGTTACCTCCTTCACAAAGCAATGCTTTGCTTAATTGTTTTCATCATTTTCCTACCCACAAGAAAGCAACAACGAATATTCTGTTGTACGAAAAGTTCCTCTTTTCGGATATATTATAGACCTATGCGAAAATTAAGTCAATCGTTTGAAAGGCAATTTGCGAAACTTTTTATACATTTTCTTTTTTAAAAATTTTTGCGGCGCCAAGGCAAGCCTTGGCGCCGCAAATAAATTTCTAAGTTACTTTTCTAAATTCTATTTCAATTAAGCAGAGTCTCAAAACCGGCTTTTAGTTTATTAAAACGCTCTTCCGCCGCTTCCTTGCTCTCTCCGGTTACAGAATAATAAACTTTCAATTTCGGTTCCGTGCCGGAAGGTCTTAAACATATAAAACTCCCGTTTGAAAGTTCGTAATATAAGGCGTTGGTTTCGGAACAATTTACCGATTCCGTCTTCCCGTCCGGCGTCTTTCTTTCAAGCGTCTTATAATCGCGTCTCGCAAGGATATTCTCGCCGGCTATCTCCCATACGTCGGTTGTCCGCATTTTATCTACGGCGGCGTTCATTTCCGCCATAGCGCTTATTCCGGAATAATTCTTGCTTACCGCAGTATCGAACGCATAACCGAATTTTTTATATATTTCGTTCAACTTTTCGTACACGCTTATTCCGTGATACGAATAATAACAGAACATTTCCGCAAAAAGCATGCTTGCAACTACGGCGTCTTTATCCCTTGCGTGCGTGCCGCGTAAATATCCGCAACTCTCCTCGAACGCAAATATAAATTTCTTCTTGCCCGTGTCGTCGTATTGTTTTATCTTCTCGCCGATATACTTAAATCCCACGGGAACGTCGAAGAGTTCTACACCGTAATCGTCGGCTATCTTTTTCACAAGCCCCGTCGTAACGAAAGATTTTACGAGAAACCCTTTTTTGTTAAGTTTCTTCTTTTCTTTTAATCTACTCAATATATAGTCGGTCAAAAGTATTCCCGTTTGATTTCCCGAAAGCACGACAAATTCGCCTTTATCGTCTCTTACCGCCACGCCTAACCTGTCGCAGTCAGGATCGGTGCCGAAAACCATATCGGCTTTCTTCTCCTCGGCAAGAGAAATGCCCATAGACAAAGTCTCCTTGTATTCGGGATTGGGAACGTTGACCGTGGAAAACTCCGAATCCGGATCTGTTTGTTCTTTTACTATGTAAGGATCTATGCCGAGCTCGTGCAAAACCGTCGTAACCGGTATATATCCGCTGCCGTGTACGGGCGTATATACGGGCTTTATCGTTTTACCGACCGCTTTTATCTCTTTTGGAGATAAAATAAGTTTCTTTATTCTTTTATAATAGGCAACGTCGACCTTCTTGCCTATTTCCTTCACCCGTTTTTTTACGCCGTCTTTAAATAAAACGCCTTCAAATAACGGACTTTTTATATCGTTTATATATTTTACGACTTCCGCCGTGGCTTCAGGCGACATCTGAGCCCCGTCTTCACCGTAAACTTTATAGCCGTTATATTCCTTAGGATTATGACTCGCCGTTATCATTATACCGGCTATGCAATGCAGTTTGCGTACCGCAAAAGAGAGCATCGGCACGGGGTGTACCTTATCGAATAAATACGCTTTTATCCCGTTAGACGACAGCGTATATGCGGCAATTTTGGCAAATTCGTAGGACATTTTCCTCGTATCGTAGGAAACCTCTTTTTATAGCTTTTTTGCCTAAAGCCTTTATGTATTCGCAAAGCCCTTGAGTTGCACGTTTTACCGTGTAAAGGTTCATCATATTGGTCCCGAGACCTATAATTCCGCGCATACCGGCAGTTCCGAATTCCAAATCCTTACCGAATCTGTATTCTATTTCGTCGTCGTCATCCGCAACAGCTCTTAACTCGGCTTTTTCAAAGCCTGCCAAAATATCGCTATCTAGCCACTCCTGATAAACGTCTCTGTACATTTATAAAGGTTACCTTTTTGTTTTTGTAATATTATTATACGAAACTTGCGCGAATATGTCAAAGATTTTTAGAATATATATGCTGTAAAAAGCAAAAAATAAACAATTTTGTCAGGTTTTTAAAAATATTTGTAAAAACAATTTACAAATAGTTGACTTTGCAAAAACATTTTGATACAATTTATAGGCGTTTGGAAATACGTATATTGCGGGTGTAATTCAATGGTAGAATTCCAGCCTTCCAAGCTGGCAGCGTGGGTCCGATTCCCATCACCCGCTCCAATCAAAACTCTCTGTTTTGATAATGGACAGGATGCCACGGAAAAATCCCTTATGCACCTGTAGCTCAGTTGGATAGAGCAACGGCCTTCTAAGCCGTGGGTCAGGGGTTCGAATCCCTTCAGGCGCACCAATGGCGGGTGTAGCTCAGTTGGTTAGAGCGCGAGATTGTGGTCCTTGAGGTCGTGGGTTCGATTCCCATCTCCCGCCCCACAAAACAAAGGGGTGTAGCCAAGTGGTTAAGGCACCGGATTTTGATTCCGGCATTCGTAGGTTCAAATCCTGCCACCCCTGCCAAAAAGTAATACGGCCCATTAGCTCAGTTGGTAGAGCACGTGACTTTTAATCACGGTGTCCGGGGTTCGAATCCCCGATGGACCACCAATTCGACGCAAGGCAAAAATCGAGTCGTCTATAAAAAAATAACGGCAAGACCAATTACCCTGCTTCACATTTATCCGAAAACGCGATTGCTCGCGTTTTTATGTTCCATTAGCTCAGTTGGTAGAGCACCTGACTCTTAATCAGGGTGTCCAGGGTTCGAGTCCCTGATGGAGCACCAAAAAAGTTCGACCTGAACCGGTAAGGTTATGGCCGAACTTTTTTATTTGTTTCAAATGTACTTAAAAG
>CAJOMM010000072.1 GCA_905235765.1 uncultured Clostridia bacterium | reverse complement strand
TTCTCCTAAATAAAAGTTTAAATTATTATCGTCCTTTTATCGGAGTTTTATACGAAAGATTTAACCTTTTGACGCTTTTATTTTTTTGTAGACCTTGTCCGCGGAAAAATCTTTATCGCCTTTATACTCTCCGCCCAAGGATTCTATTGCGAATCTTAATTCTTCAAAATCCGCATAATTTATTTTTTCTTCTATCGCCGTAATGAGGAAAGGTATCGCGCGCTCGTCGCCGTATCTCGCGATAAGCGAAGCGTAAAACGGTATGTTCTCCTTGTGTTTTACAAATTCCGCAATTAAAATATCGAAAACGGCGTCTTCTTTTTCTTTTACGTTAGATAGCACCTCGGTCAGCCTGACCTTTTTATCCTGCGGCGCGTCTTTATACGCCGAAAGAACAGCCGATTTTACCGCGTCCGCATTTTCGCACAAAAATTCCGTCGCTAATTCTCCTATCTCTTCCGGATAATCGTACAGCGCAAATTCAATGTATCTATACGTCGGTATCTTACCTTTTATCGTTTCCAAAAAATTCATAAGATACGCCGTATATTCCGCGTCCCAATCTTTATTAAGTTCCTTTAACACCGCGCTCTCGCAATCTTTTGAGGCGGTTATCGCTTCGCATAAAAAGTCGGATACCGAAACTCCGCTTTCCAAATGTTCTTTTAACGTTTTCAGCAATGTTTCCACGTCAAAATTGCGGTAATATCCGTTGGGCGTCTCGCCAGATAACTCCGTAAGTTTCTCTTCGCCGAATTTTTCGTACAATATCGGTATATTGTTCTCTATTTCTTCCGGCTTGATTTTTCCGACGTTGTCATATACGTATTTCTCTATATACTTGTCGAACATTTTGTCGAGATCCAATACCTTAATCATTTATGCCACCCCTGTGTTCCGTAAACCTTCTGTAATATCCGCTAACCCGCTCCGGTTTTACCCTGTAAGATTTGCAAACGTCGGAAACGGATACCCTTTCCGGTTTGACGGTTAAAGTTATGATTGCCGCCACCTCTTCCGGCAAAAGCCCGTCTTCTTTCATCTCCGCTCCGTACAGAACGAAAAGTTTGTTCGCGGAAAAATTCAGCTTGTTAAAATCGTCTATTCCGGAAAACACGGCTCTCGCTAAAGCTATTGAATATCCGCAGGTAAAAAACTCGAAGCCTTTTTGCTCTTTGGATAAAATCTTTGCAAGTTTGACTTTAACGTAAAAACTCGACGCGGTTACTCCGAATTTTTTGCGTGTTCCGACGTTTATGAGATTATATACCGCTACCTTCTTTATTTCCTCGTCGGTCTCCGTGTCAAGTACGTAATCGTATAGCGCGTCCTGTCCCTTCTTGCCGCCGTATACACTCAGTATAAACACGCAATCCTGCGCAAGATCCGAACTTCCGCAATAAAGTCCGTAAAGCAAATCTTCGCGCGTGTTTGCGCCTAAATTTTTCTCCGGCGTTTTCTCAGCTATCAAACGCTTTACGAGACGGGATATCCGTTTTTCTTCTTTTTCCGGCAAAAATTTTGCGTATTTTAACGGCAATAAATTTTTATGATCGTCTCCCGTTCTTAACAGACACCCGGCGTATTCGGAATAGTATTTATATGTAAGATTTTTCGGGTTTAACCTTCTCGCAACGGAAAGAAGTTCCGCTCCTTTCTTGTAATCGCCGGTATTAAGGTAGGATATGGCGCAGAAAAAATTCATCGTGTCGTCATAGGCGCGTTCTTTTAATATTTCCGTCAAAAGTTCTTTTACCGTTTGGTCGTCGCCCTGCTCTATCGCGCAGGTCGCAAGTTTATAGTTTTCCCCGTCCGCGCCTTTATAAACGCTTTTGGCGAGAGAATAATATACCGCGCTTTTTTCGTCTTCCCCTTTCGACTTGAACAGCGTGGACATATTGCAATATGCCGTAACGTTCGGCCCGAATAACGACACCGACTTTTTACATGCCTCCACGACTTCTTCGTCGCGATCCGACAAAAACAACGCTACCGCGTAATCGCCGTATATTTCTTCAGTTTTTTTAATATCCGGAACGGATTCGTAAAGACAGATAGCCGTCCTGTAATCTCCGCAGGATAGCGACCTTTTCGCCGCCTTTATAACGTCGGAATAATCCGCGCGCTCGTACGGATATACCAGCCTGTACCCCGCTCTCTTACCGGATTCCGAAAAAAATTCTATTATATCCTCGTCCAGCCCTTCTTCGGCAATAAATCCGTCCTTTGCCACTTTCTGGTGAAAATAATACCCTGCCGCCCATACGTTGTCCATATAAAAGTAATTTATTGCAAGTTCCTCGTACGCAACCGACTTTTTACCCTGCGGCGCAATATCCAGATATTTGAACCAGTATTTGTTCGACAGTTCGAGGAGCCCTATATCCGCGTATAAATCCGCCAGATCCTCTATCGTTTCTATATCGTCGGGCGAAGTTTCGAGCGCAGAGTACAGATGTCCTAAAGCCTGCAAATATTCGCCTGCTTCCGCCTTCTCTTCCGCTATTCTTTTTCTTGCGGCGCTGCCGCCGAAATCCAATATCTTGCCCATACTAAAATATCTCTTCCAAATCTTCGCTCGTAAATATATAACTTTTACCGCAAAATTCGCAGTCTATTTTTATCTTCCCCTGCTCTTTTATTATGTTCTCCGCTTCGGTTTTCCCCAAAGATACGACCACTCCTTTTACGTAATCTCTGCTGCACGCACACTTGTATTGCGGATGATATTCCGAATATTCGTAGCCGTTGAAATATTTTGAAAACACGCCTTCAGCGTCCAAATCTTTTATCAGCTTAGATATTTCCGTCAAAGACTTTACCGTATTTTCCGCTTTTATCAAAGACTCTTCTCGCGCCCCCGGCATCGCTTGTACTATAACTCCGCCGGAACCTATAGCTTTTCCGTCCGTATCTATCAGAACGCCAAGCGCCATAGCCGTCGGTTGCTGCTCGCTCAAAGCAAAATAGGCTGTAAAATCTTCGGCTATTTCTCCGCTGACAAGCCTGCTGCTACCGGAGTATGGTTCTTTAAGCCCCATACTTTTGACGACGGTGATCCTGCCGTTTTTGCCTACGAATCCGCCTACGTCAAGTTTTCCGTTGGGTTTGTTCGGAAGGTCGGCTTTCGGCTCGTCCACGCAACCGCGCATATATAGATTGCCGTCGCCGGCAACCGTTATTTTTCCGCCGATTCCGTCGCCTTTTACTGTACAATACAGCCTGTCCGACGCGTTTTTAAGTCCGCTCGCCATAAAAGTACAAGCGGTCATCGTTCTACCGAAAGCCGCCGCCGCAACCGGCGAAAAACCGTGAATTTCTATTGCCGTATTCAGCGATTCAGTATTTCTTATTACCGTTACGGATACGTCCCCGTCGTATATCAGCGCTTTCAGTAATTTATCCATGCGAGCTCCTTATTCGTAACTGCCTTCTTCCGTAGCCGTTTTCGAGAGAGGAAGCGGCGTGTCGTCTTTTCTGTACAAAAGTTTTAACAGTATCGGCGCTAAAACCGAACTCACCATAACCAATAGCACGGTTATCGCCCTGTATTCGGGAGCGATAAGTCCGCCGGCTATTCCTTTTTCCGTAACTATCAACGCGACTTCGCCGCGCGCTATCATCCCCACGCCTATTCTACAACTGTCCTTGAACTTAAAACCGCAAAGTTTAGCCATACCGCCGCAACCTACTATCTTCATGCTGATTGCCATAATCACGAAACATACGGCGAGCAGAATAACTCCCGAACTAAAACCCGAAAACGTGATTTTTATTCCTATAGAAGCAAAAAATATCGGCGCGAACAGAGTGTAAGAATTTATGGTAACTTTTCTGTCGACGTATTGCGCCGAAGAGTGATTAGTGGAAAGAACGAGTCCGGCTATATACGCGCCCGTAATATCGGCGACGCCGAAAACCTTTTCCGCGATAAACGCATACATAAAACAGAGCGCTATCGATAAAATAGGAATCCTTCTCGTATGCGGAGACTTTTTCTCTATTAATTTAAATAGCTTAGAAAAACCTATGCCTGCGCATATGGCAAAAATGAAAAACGCGAATATCCACAGTATGGAAATCAAAGAATTTCCGCTCGGATTTATTGCGTTTAAAATGACGTTGTCGCTTTTTCCTCCCGATAAACTAAGTACGACC
>CAJOMM010000071.1 GCA_905235765.1 uncultured Clostridia bacterium | reverse complement strand
AATAATTAAAAAACAAGCGGAGGTAATAATATGGCATTAACAACTTCAAAAAAGATGTTTGAACAAGCCTACAAAAACGGCTACGCGATAGGCGCGTTCAACGTCAATAACATGGAAATAGTTCAGGGCATAACGGAAGCGTGTAAAGAAGAAAAAGCGCCCGTTATACTTCAGGTCAGCAAAGGGGCGCGCGCTTACGCCAACCACACCTATCTCGTAAAATTGGTAGAAGCTGCGGTTATCGAATGTCCGGAGATTCCTATCGTATTGCACCTTGACCACGGTCCCGATTTCGAAACCTGCAAGTCCTGTATAGACGGCGGCTTTACTTCGGTTATGATAGACTACTCTTCTCACACGTTTGAAGAAAATATCGCCGAAACTAAAAGGGTTGTCGAATACGCTCATGATCACGGCGTAGTGGTAGAAGCGGAACTCGGAACTTTGGCAGGCATAGAAGACGAAGTAAGCCATGCTGTAGGTTCTTATACGAGACCCGAAGAGGTTGAGGAATTCGTTCAAAAGACCGGCGTTGATTCTTTGGCGATAGCAATAGGCACTTCTCACGGCGCATATAAGTTCAAACCCGAACAATGCACCAGAAACGCACAGGGCATATTGGTTCCGCCGGCGTTAAGATTCGATATATTAAAAGAAGTCAGCAAGAGACTTCCCAACTTCCCGATAGTTCTCCACGGCTCTTCTTCCGTTCCGCAGGAATACGTTAAAATGGTAAACGAAAACGGCGGCAAAATGCCCGACGCTATCGGCGTTCCGGAAGATCAACTGCGCGAAGCCGCAAAACTTTCCGTTTGTAAGATAAACATAGACTCCGATTTAAGACTTGCTATGACCGGAACTATCCGCAAATTCTTTAACGAACACCCCGAAAAATTCGATCCGAGAGAATATTTGAAACCTGCAAGGGCAAATATCAAAGAGGTCGTTCGCCACAAACTTATAAACGTTTTGGGTTGTGCGGGAAAAGCCGACGAGTGCAAATAATCTTCAATAAAAGATAACGTTTAAGCGGCGCAAACTTTATCGTTTGCGCCGCTTTGTTTTTCTAATAAAAGAACACGCTTAATTATAAACTTGTTATAAAACGGATAACAAACGGGCTGCCGATTGGCAGCCCGTTTTGAGTTTTTAATTGATTATTTTTTCATTTGAGCGGCAACTTCCGCGGCAAAATCTTCGTTCTTCTTTTCCAAGCCTTCGCCCATCTCGAAACGGGTGAACCTTTCTATTTTTAACGTCTTACCCATTTCTTTGCCGATTTTATCAACGTATTGCTGAATCGTCATGGTAGAATCTTTTATATACGCTTGATTTACCAAACAAAATTCATCGTAATACTTTTTAACTCTGCCTTCGACCATCCTGTCAACGATTGCGGCAGGCTTACCCTCGTTAAGCGCCTGAACTTTCAATATCTCTTTCTCGTGTTCCAAAACCTCAGCCGGAACTTCGCTTGCGTCCAGATAAAGAGGCTTTGCCGCAGCTATCTGAAGAGCCACGTCGTGAGCGAGTTCGTGAGTTTTTTCACAAGTGCAGCCGGAAACCTCTACTAAAACGCCTACCTTTCCGCCCATGTGGATATAACTTTCCAAAACGCCGCCTTTGGTTTCGTACTTAACAAAACGACGAATTGCAATCTTTTCACCGATAGTCGCTATCGCTTCTATAGTCTCATCGTTTTTAGCGGCAATAAGTTCGTCCACGTCTTTAACGTCGTTATGGAGAACGTAGTCCGCAACGCCGTCCACGAACGCACGATATTTGTCGCCGTTGGCAACGAAATCGGTCTCGCAGTTTACTTCGACCAAAGCGCCGGTATTCCCTTCGATTTTAGCGGCAACTATTCCTTCCGCAGCAATCCTCGAAGCCTTTTTAGCCGCTTTGGCGATGCCCTTTTCTCTCAAATAGTCGACGGCTTTCTCCATATCGCCGTTTGTTTCCGTCAAAGCTTTTTTACAATCCAATACGCCTGCGCCGGTCGCCTGGCGCAACGCTATTACGTCTTGTCCTGAAAACATTTAACCTTTCTCCTTAATTTTTACTCTTCGCTTTTAACTTCTTCCGCGGCGACTTCTTCGGCTACGGTTTCAGCCGCTTCTTCGCCTTCGGCAGCGAACTGCTCGCCCTGTTTCGCTTCTAAAACCGCGTCCGCTATTACGGAAGCTATAAGTTTTACCGCGCGGATAGCGTCGTCGTTGCCCGGAATAACGTGATCGATAAGATCGGGATCGCAGTTGGTGTCGGTTATCGCCACTATAGGAATATTGAGTTTTCTCGCTTCCATAACCGCTATATCTTCCTGATCGGGGTCAACTATAAACATTAATCCGGGAAGAGATCTCATATCCTTGATTCCGCCGAGATTTGTTTCCAATTTGTCCCTTTCGGCTTTTAATCCGATAACTTCCTTCTTCGGAAGAAGGTCGAATTCGCCCATCTTTTCCATATTGTTAAGCTTGTTGAGTCTGTCGACTCTGGATCTTATGGTCTTAAAGTTGGTGAGCGTGCCGCCAAGCCATCTTGAATTGACGTAAAATTCGCCGCATCTCTCCGCTTCTTCTTTGATAGCGTCCTGCGCCTGCTTTTTGGTGCCTACGAAAAGAACTCTTTTGCCGGCTTTGACCTGCTCGACAACGAAAGGATATACGTCGTTTTCGATAAGTTCTACCGTCTGCTCCAAATTAACGATATGAATACCGTTTCTTTCGCCGTAGATGTACTTTTTCATCTTCGGGTTCCAGCGTCTGGTCTGGTGTCCGAAATGGACGCCCGTTTCCAGAAGTTGTTTCATTGTGATTACTGCCATTTTTATTCCTCCGTTTTCCTCCCCCAAAACCTGGTTTACATCTCAACATAGCGGAATTGAACAAATTTTTCCGCTACACGAAAGAGCGTTTTTTGGGGTGTGAATTTTTTAGCCATATCATTTTAGCACAACTATTGCATTTTTGCAACGTTTTTTTATCGGCTTTTAAATTTTTTTTATTCTTCGCTTATCGCCGCAACGGGACAACCGGACATAGCGTCTTCCGCCGCCGCACGTTCGGATTCCGTTATTTCTTTTAATACCGTTGCTTTTTCATCTTCTCCGACCCTGAATATTTCCGGGCATACAGAAGCGCAGAATCCGCATCCTATACAAATCTCTCTATCTATTTTTGCCTTCATAATTTTCCTCAGTTTATTTTATTTCCGCACTCCGGACAGAACTTAGCGGAAGCTGAAATCTCCGCGCCGCACTCTGAACAGAACTTTTTCGCAGGGATCTTTGCGCCGCACTCGGGACAGAATTTAGCGGTAGCTGAAATCTCCGCGCCGCACTCGGGACATTTTTTATTTGAACTCGGTTTTTGAGTTTGTTTCTTTTCGCTCTGATCGTTCGCAGAATTAAAAGCGCTCGCAAAAGCCGCGCCGATGCCTGCGCCTGCGCCGATACCCATACCTGCGCCGACGAAAGCGCCGCCCGTCCCTTGGTTTTTAGCGGCGTCCTTCATCGCTTCCGCCGCGGCAACTTTCATTATCACGTCCGTTTTATCGCCCAAAACTCCGAGTTTGCTGCGCTCGTCAATCGCCTTTTCCACTTCTTCGGGAACGGACATATTTTCTATAAAGAGGTTGGTAAGTTTAAGACCGATCTCTTGGAATTTATCCTGAATTTTAGCGGTAACAATCTGATTGAATTCGGTAGTATTACCTGCAAGATCCAAGACGGAAATTTTGCTTTCGCCAATCGCGTCCGTAAGTGTCGAAACCAACATACTTTTAAGCCAGTCGGTAATATCTCGCGTTAAAAACGAAGAATTTGTTCCGAAAAGTTCCTGTAAAAAAACGCCTGCGTCGTCCACCTTAAACGCGTAGGAACCGAAGCCTTTGACCCTGACCATACCGAATTCGGGGTCGCGAATAATTATGGGATTCGACGTACCCCATTTATATCCGGTAAACTGTTTGGTGTTTACGAAATAAATATCTACTGAAATGGGCGTCTGAAATCCGTATTTCCACCCGGCAAGTTTAGAAAGAATCGGGAAAATATCGGTATTAAGATTGTAAGTTCCCGGGGTGAATATATCGCAGATCTGACCTTTATGAACGAAAATCGCATTTTGAGATTCTCTGACGATAAGTTTACTTTTTTGATTTACTTCTTTACCGCCTTTTGGCAAAGGGTATTTATAGACTAA
>CAJOMM010000070.1 GCA_905235765.1 uncultured Clostridia bacterium | reverse complement strand
AGGCGCAATTTAATGCGCCTTTATTATAAGGTGTAAAATGAAAAAACCATATTGTATAATTATTATGGACGGTTTCGGTTATAACCCCGAAAAAAAAGGCAACGCAATCGAAACGGCAGGAATTCCTAACGTTAAAAGTTTTTGGGAAAAGTATCCGTCTTCTTTAATAGGGGCAAGCGGTTTAGACGTGGGGCTTCCTGAAGGACAGATGGGAAATTCCGAAGTAGGGCATTTGAATATCGGCGCAGGGAGGATCGTTTATCAAGATCTTACCAAGATAACCAAATCTATTTCAGACGGTGATTTTTTTAATAACGAAGCGCTTTTGAAAGCAGTTTCAAACGCTGCCGAGAACGGCAAAAAATTGCACCTATACGGGCTTTTATCGACCGGTGGCGTCCACTCTCACATAACGCATCTCTTTGCTCTTTTGAAGATGGCGAAGGAAAACGGCGTAAAAGAAACTTACGTTCATTGTTTTTTGGACGGCAGAGATACCGATCCTAAAAGCGGTGCTACGTTTGTGAAAGAGCTTTGCGACGAAATGGCTAAGTTGTCTTACGGTAAAATTGCTTCCCTCTGCGGAAGATATTACGCTATGGATCGCGACAACAACTGGGATAGGACGCAGAAGGCGTACGATATGTTGACTTTGGGATGCGGAGAAAAAGCGGAGAACGCGGTATCGGCGATAGAAGAATCTTACAATAACGGCATTACGGACGAATTTATTGTGCCGACAAATATATATGAAAACGGAAAACCTATCGGACTTATAGAAAAAGGGGATTCCATAATATTTTTCAATTTCCGTCCGGATAGGGCAAGACAGATAACGCGCGCATTTTCGCAGAAAGAGTTTACGCCTTATTTTGACTCGGAAAAAGGCAAGAATATGTATTTTGAGCGCAAAACCGGTTTTTTAACCCCTGTTTACACGGGTTTTGCCGTTTACGACGCTTCGTTTAAGGACGTTTACGTGGCTTTTCCGCCGGATGAAATTATGAACACGCTTCCGCAATATTTATCGAAATTAGGGAAAACTCAGCTTCATATAGCCGAGACGGAGAAATATGCTCACGTTACTTTTTTCTTCAACGCTAAATTAGAAGCGCCGGTCAACGGAGAAACGAGGATAGTTATACCTTCGCCGAAAGTTGCGACCTATGATTTGAAGCCTGAAATGAGCGCGTATGAAGTAACCGATAGAGTAATTGAAGAGCTTGATACGGGTAAATACGACGTTATGATATTGAATTTTGCTAATTGCGATATGGTAGGGCATACGGGCGTTTTCGACGCAGCCGTAAAAGCAGTAACGACGGTAGATATATGCGTTAAGAGAGTGGTTGACAAAATTCAGGAAATGGGCGGAAAGGCTATAATAACCGCCGATCACGGTAATGCCGATAAGATGATTGACGAAGCAGGAAATCCGTTTACCGCACACACGACGAATAAAGTGCCGTTCATAGTTGTCGACGATGAAATTTTGGGATGTAAACTTCGGAAAGCTTTGCGACATCGCGCCTACGCTTTTAGACCTTATGGGAATAGCAAAGCCAAAAGAGATGACAGGCGAAAGTTTGATAGAAAGATGAAAATATACGTAAAAACAGTTGTAAAATTATAGTTTTTATGGTAAAATAAACTTACTTTCGAGAAAATAAGTATTTTAAATTGTAATTTGGAGAATATTATGAGCGGAATTTTAAGTAATATAATGGCAACGGGCGGATTTTGGAACGTTTGGCCCGTAATAAAGATTATCGCGCTGATAATTATGGCGCTTTGCGCTATATTCATTATATTGGTTGTACTGTTTCAGCCGGGAAACTCCTCCGGTTTGGGCGCATTAGGTGGAACTACAGAAACTTTTTTAGGCAAAAATAAAAATAAAACTTTTGAACACAAGATGAGAAGACTGACCGTTGTCAGCGGTATCGTGTTTACGGTTCTTGCCGTTGTGTTCGCGATTGTCGCATCGTTTTATTGAGTTAAGTTTTTTGAGCGGTTCCTTCGGGAACCGTTTTTTTATTGTGTATGAAAAGAGAAATTACAGAGGGTACTATTTGCGGAAACGAACGTGGTTACGCTTTTTTTATAGTTAAAGAAACTGATAAAAAAGATTACTTTGTGTCTCACGGCGATTTACGCGGTGCAATGCACGGCGATACGGTAATTGCCGAAATTTGTGAAAATGGAGATAGAACGACCGCAAGAGTGCTGAAGATTGTTAAAAGAGGCGTAGAAAAATTAGTCGGGACTTACTTTTCTGGAAGTCGCGGCGGTTTTGTCGTGCCGGACGACCGCAGATTTTTTAACGATGTTTTTGTGCCTTTCGGTAAAGGGTTGTATACAAGGTCAGGGGATAAAGTCATTTGTAAAATTGTATCTTATCCGAAACGGAAAAATCCGGAAGGAATCGTCGTTAAAATTCTCGGCAGGCAATTTGATAAGGAAGCAGAGTTAAAATCTATTTATTTTAATTTTAATTTGCCGGATTCGTTTTCTGAAAAAGTTCTAAAAGAGGCGGAAACATTAAAGCGCGAAAAACTTTCTTTTGAGGGAAGAAGAGATTTTACCAAAGACTTAATAATGACTATAGACGGAGAAGACGCAAGGGATTTTGACGACGCAATATCCGTTTCAAAAACGGCAGAAGGATACGTTTTAGGCGTCCATATTGCGGATGTCAGTCATTACGTTACTTTCGGTTCGGAAATCGATAAAGAGGCATACGAACGGGGTACAAGCGTTTATTTTCCGGAAAACGTTATACCGATGCTGCCTGAAGTTTTATGCAACGATCTTTGTTCGTTAAGACAGGGGGTGGAACGCTATGCGCTTTCTTGCGTTATGGTGATAGACAATAACGGAAAGGTGCGTAGTTACGAAATTGTTCCATCGGTAATAAAAAGCCGCGCCCGAATGACTTATACGGACGTGCAAAGGATTTTGAACGGAGAATCTGAGGCAATAAATAAATATTCGCCCTTGGTGGCTACGATAAAAACTTTTGACGAACTTTCAGATATTCTTATTAAAAAAAGAGAATTTAACGGCAACATCGATCTTGATTCCGCCGAAAGTCTTATAACCGTAGATAAAAATGGAAATATAAACGTTGAAAAAGCAAAAAGCGATAAGGCGCACCGAATAATAGAAGAATTTATGATACTTGCAAACTGTACGATTGCACAGCATATGTTTTACCTTGAGGAGCCTTTCGTATACAGGATACATGAAAAGCCTGCTGATGACAAGTTGGAAACGCTTTTTGATTTTTTGTCATCGTTAGGGCTGAACATAAAACGGAGGAAGGGGGAAATATTTTCAAAAGATTTTCAGAAGATATTGATATCCGCTAAAGATAAATCTTATTATTCAATAGTAAACAGAGTTGTTTTAAGAAGTATGCAGAAAGCGAGATATTCGACGCAACCGATAGGACATTTTGGACTTTGCGAAGAACATTATTGCCATTTTACTTCTCCTATAAGGCGTTATCCGGATCTTGTGGTTCATAGATTGCTTAAAGAAACTTTAATTCGCGGAACGGAAGATTTAGAGAAAAAATATTCGGAATATTTACCCAAAGTTGCGCAAAAATCTTCAGAAAGAGAACGGAACGCTGAAGAAGCGGAAAGGGCTGTAGACGAATATTATAAAATGCTTTATATCAGTAATTTTGTCGGCGAAGAGTTTGAAGGCGTAATAAGCGGCGTTAAAGAATTCGGTATATTTGTAGAACTTTCCAACGGAATTGAAGGAAAGGTCAATCCGGAAACGATAAAAGGGAAAAAACTGATTATTGATGAAAAGAAATTTACCGTAACTAACGGTAAAACGGTTTTAAAGTTGGGTCAGACCGTAAAAATTAAAGTTGCAGGCGTAAATATTATGACGAGAAAAGCAGAATTTGTTCTTGTTCAATAAAGAACGCTTGCAAAAATAAGCGCAATGTAGTAAAATAAATTAAATATGGAAAATAGAATAATCACCTTCAATAGACCTGTAAATCACGAATATTTTATACTCGACAGATATGAGGCAGGCATTGTCCTTGATGGTGGCGAAATTAAATCGGTGAGAAACGGAAATTGTAATTTGAAAGACAGTTTTTGCGTTGTTTATAACGGGGAAGTCTACGTTAAAAATATGCATATTGCGGTGTATGATAAGTCCGGCGCGTTTAATGTAAGAGACGCAAAAAGGGATAGAAAACTTCTTCTTCATAAAAGCGAGATTGTAAAACTGTCCTCTAAAATCGCCGAAAAGGGGCTTACTTTAGTACCGATAAAACTGTATTTTAAACAAGCTTTAGTAAAAATGGAAATCGGGCTTGCACAAGGCAAACATACTTACGACAAAAAACGCGATTTAAAAGAAAAAGATTTGAAAAGAGAAACGGATCGCGTGTTAAAATCTAATTATTAAAGGAGAAATTATGTCAGACAAAAAGATTGAAACCATATGCGTTCAAGGCGGTTATACACCAAAAAACGGCGAACCTCGTCAAATTCCTATTTATCAAAGTACGACCTTTAAGTACGATACCAGCGAAGATATGGGAAAACTTTTCGATTTGGAGGCGAGCGGATATTTTTATACTAGACTTCAAAACCCGACCAATGATTTAGTCGCAAAAAAATTAGCGGAATTAGAAGGCGGCTCGGCGGCTATGCTTACGTCTTCCGGGCAAGCGGCTAACTTTTTTGCTGTTTTTAACGTCGCAAACGCAGGCGATCACGTTGTTGCTTCTTCCACAATTTACGGTGGAACGTTTAATCTTTTTGCCGTTACAATGAAAAAGATGGGCATCGATTTTACATTTGTTTCCGGCGACGCTACAGAAGAGGAACTTGACGCTGCATTTAAGCCAAACACGAAGGCGTTGTTTGGTGAAACCATAGCGAACCCGGCTTGTTCGGTGTTAGATTTAGAATTGTTTGCAAAAGTCGCGCATAAGCACGGCGTTCCTTTTATCGTCGATAATACTTTTGCAACTCCGATAAATTGTAGACCAATAGAATGGGGTGCGGATATCGTTACGCATTCAACGACAAAATACATAGACGGGCACGGAGCAAGCGTCGGGGGAGCAATTATTGACGCCGGGAAGTTCGATTGGATGAAATATAAGGATAAATTCCCCGGTTTAACCGAGCCGGACGAAAGTTATCACGGCATTGTTTACGCGGAAAAATTCGGCAAAGAGGGCGCTTTTATAACTAAAGCAACGGCGCAGCTTATGCGAGATTTTGGCAGTATTCAGTCTCCTCAAAACGCCTTTTATATAAATTTAGGGTTAGAGAGTTTACACGTAAGGATGAAACGTCATTGTGAAAACGGGCAAAAGGTTGCGGAGTTTTTGAACAATCATAAAAAGGTTGAGTGGGTCAGATACTGCGGATTAAAAACAGATAAATATTACAAACTCGGTCAGAAATATTTACCTAACGGATCGTGCGGCGTTTTGAGTTTTTCTTTGAAAGGAACAAGAGAGGATGCGGAAAAGTTTATGAAAAACTTAAAAGTTGCCGCTATTGAAACTCACGTTGCCGACGCAAGAACTTGTTGTTTGCATCCGGCTAGCACGACGCACCGTCAACTTACTGACGAACAACTTAAAAATGCCGGAATTTCTCCTACGCTTATAAGATATTCGTGCGGAATAGAGAACGCCGAAGATTTAATCGAAGATTTGAAACAAGCGCTGGAAACGATATAAAACGAAAGAGAA
>CAJOMM010000069.1 GCA_905235765.1 uncultured Clostridia bacterium | reverse complement strand
TTCCGCAAGCCGTCAAACCGAAGCAGCACGCTACCGCCATTACAGCAGTAAGCAAAAGAGTGATAAGTTTCTTCATTTTATAAAACCTCCTAACCCTTAAAGGGTGATTATCTTAATTAGTTTTCCGAGCGGAATTTTATTCCGTCTTCTCCCATCTCTTTAACAACGGCGAGAGAATAAAGGTCGACGCCTTGTTTTCTCAACTCGTCGCCGCCGTTTTGAAAGCCTTTTTCTATAGCGACGGAAACGCCGGCAAGCGTCGCCCCTGCCTGACGAACGATAGAGATAAGCGCATTGACCACTTCGCCTCTAGCTAAAAAATCGTCCGCGATGAGCACGACGTCGTTTTCCGACAAATACTCTTTCGGGACGATTAGTTTATTTAACGTTTTATGGGTAAAAGAATAGCAGTCTGCCTGATACAGTTCGCCTTCTACGTTAATTGACTTACTCTTTTTGGCAAACACCGCGAAGCATTGTAATTTTTGTGCTATAAAGCACGCGAAAGGAATTCCGGAAGCTTCCACGGTCAGAACTTTGGTGACGTTTTTATCCTTAAAGCGCACGGCAACTTCTTCGCCCATAGCGGAAAGAAGTTCTACGTCTATCTGATTATTCAGAAAAGAGCCGACTTTTAGAACTCCGCCTGGAAGTACGACGCCTTTTTCGATAATCTTTTTTTCCAAAAGTTCCATAAATTCCTCTTAAGCTAAAAATGAAAAAACAGGTTTTAAAAACCTGTTTGCCAATAATAACTCTACCTCCGTAGGAAATCCCACGGATTAAGTATCCAATAGTCGCACGGTTAGGCGGTGCGGTAGAAACGTTCGTGCCGTTAAAAACGAACCTATATTGGCAAAATTCAATTTACAAGATGATTATAACAAATTATGTTACAATAGTCAAACGTTTTACACCGAGTAAAAAAAATAATTTTTTTTATAAGTTTCAATAATAATTACGGCGCGAAACCCGGACGTTTCCGAGGTTTCGCGCCGCTTATATAACGCTTGTTATACGTTTTGTTTTTTGCCGTTTTTGTATTCTTCTATTATTTCCACGTACTTTTCTCTGAGTTCCTCGGCAACCTGCTCCCAAGTTCTGTACACCGTTTTATAGGCGTTTTCACCTATTTGAGTCAGGTTTTTGTCGTTTATCGCGGAAATGATTTTTTCCGCATAAATTTCAGAATCTTCATCCGAGATAAATCCGTTTACCCCGTCCTCGATACCCTCCGCGGGACAAGAGTCTTTTATGACGACAACGGGCAGTTTGTGAGCCGCCGCCTCTATAGAAACGAGAGAACACGTGTCAAAAGTTGACGGAAACAGGAAAAGGTCGCTTCTTAAATAGTATCCCTGAAGAATTTTACGGTCTTTCACCGTGCCGGTGAAAATAAACCTATCCGAAAGCCCTGCCTCTTCCACTTTTTCCTTCATCTTCTTTACGTCGAAGCCTCCGCCTACCATAATCATCTTGAAGTCTACGCCTTTTTCCTTAACGATTTTAAGCGCGTCCGTAAGAAGCCCCAGGTTTTTATACATAGCGATTCTACCGACGAATAAAAAGACGTGTTCTTGACCTTTCAGCCCGTGCGCCTCGTCGATTTTGGCTATAAGTTCTTCTGCGTTATCGGGGTATTTGAAATCCGTGCCGCTTTTAACGACGTGCACTTCTCCCTTATACCCGTAATCGCGCAGTTCCTGAACCGCGGTATTTGAAACCGTCCAAACGTTATCCGCGCCGTTTATCGTCTTCATAATGTAGCGCATCATAAAATTTATCAGCGGTTTGCAACCGTGAAGCGTCCTTTGAAAATCCACCTTGTATTTGGTGTGCAGCGTAAGAACGGTCGGTATCTTGCGTTTTTTTGCCATTTTCAAGCAGTAACGCCCCAACATGAACGGCGAGTGAACGTGTATCAGGTCAAAATTCTTTTCGTAAAGTTTTTTCTTGAATTTCAAGTCGGTAGAAGGCATCGGCGCGCGATAATTTTCCGGTGCCGAAAAAGAGTTACACCGTAAAACCTCATACGCCTCTTCGTCTTTATATTTCGATTTTTTAGCGGGCTTCGGCGCGCAAACGGTACACTCGTCCGTTTTGTTCAGCTGCTCCGCATAATTTTTAACGACGTTCACAACCCCGTCTATATTCGGGAAAAAAGCTTCCGTCGCCTCTAATATCTTTAATTTTGATTGCACAATTTCTCCTTAAACGCCCTTTTAGGAAAGCCTTCCGCACAGTTTCATTGCGTTAAACGTCTCTCCGTCCGTTTTTCAACGAGCCGACGAAGTCGGCTATTTTATCCGTGGCATATTTTAAGTTATCCATAGAATACGCATAGGAACAACGTATAAAATTTTTTCCGAAACTTCCGAACGCGCTCCCCGGCACGACGGCGACTTTTGCTTCGTTTAACAACCGCATGGCGAAAGTTTCTCCGTCCATTCCGGTACTTTCAACGCATGGGAAAACGTAAAACGAACCTTTCGGCTCAAAACAAGTCAGCCCCATACGGTTAAATTCTCCGATCATAAATTTTCTGCGTTTGTCGTACTCTTTCTTCATTATCTCGACGTCTTTGAACCCGTCCTCTCTTCCTTTTTTTAGTCCTTCCAAAGCGGCGTATTGCGAAAAGATAGGCGCGCAGATAGCCGCGTATTGATGGATTTTAAGGATGGTATTGCATATTTCGGCAGGCGAACAGACGTAACCTATTCTCCAACCGGTCATTGCGAACGCTTTGGAAAAACCGCTTATAAGTATCACCCTGCCTTCAAGCTCTTTAAAAGAAGCCGGCGAACAGTGATCTTCGCCGTAAGTCAGTTCGGCGTAAATCTCGTCCGAAATAACGAGAAGGTCGTATTTCAGAATAACCGGAATCAAAGCCCTTATATATTCTTTTTCCATAATGGCGCCCGTCGGGTTATTCGGATAAGAAAGAATAATCGCTTTGGTTTTGGGGGTAATAACTTGTTCCAACGCCTCAGGCGTTATCTTAAAGCCGTTTTCCGCCGAAGTGCCTATCGTAACGGGAACGCCGCCCAAAAGACTAATCGACGGCGCGTAAGAAACGTAAGAGGGATCCGGCACGAGAATCTCGTCGCCAAAATCCACTATCGAACGCAAAGCAACGTCTATTCCTTCGCTTGCCCCCATCGTAACGACGATGTTATCCGCGGAGAAGTCCACGGAAAACCTTTCTTTAAGGTACAGCGAAATTTCCGAACGGAGAGACGAAAGCCCCTTGTTGGAAGTGTATTGGGTATACCCCTTTTTGATAGTGCTTATAGCAGCGTCGCGAATATTCCACGGAGTAATGAAATCCGGTTCGCCGACGCCCAAAGACACGACGTCCGAACTTTTAGCCGCAAGGTCGAAAAATTTTCTGATGCCTGACGGCGGAATATCTTTAGCGCGTTTACTTAAAAAGTCTCTCATGCAAAAACGATCTCTCTCTTACGCTCTTCAACAGGTTTGGTAACCTGCCCTTCGATCTTGTATTTTTTAAGAATAAAATGAGTGGCTACGCCGATAATGCCGTCTATTACGGAAAGTTTTTCGGCGACGAACTTCGCGATATCCGAGATGTCTTTGCCTTCCACGAATACTGCGAGATCGAATCCTCCGCTCATAAGATACAGACTCTGCACTTCCGGAAAATTATAAATCTCCTCGGCGCAGGAATCAAACCCCTTTAACTGTTGGGGGGCGACCTTAACTTCAATAAGCGCCTGTACGGTTTTTTCCGAAAGCGCTTCGGTATTTACGATAGCGGCGTATTTGACAATTACTTTGTTTTTTTCGAGAGCTTCGACCTGAGTCTTGACTTCTTCTTCGGTAACGCCGAGCATGTCTGCCATCTGCGCGTGGGAATATCTTGCGTTTTCACGCAAAAGTTGTATTACGGATTTTTCTAAATTTTCCATCGTACACTCCTTATAGAATAAACGATATTATAAATATATTCTATACTTTTAGCAGATTTTTGTCAAACACAATATTGAATTTTAGCGTTGTTTATGATAAAATATACTTACGATAAAAAATATTATATATGCGCGCGTAAAAGATTATGATAAGAATTTGGGCAAAAACTTTAAAAAATAATAAAATAACCCGTCAATTTATATACGAACGGGAAGGAACAACCGATTATTCAATGTTTTTCGACTACGTAAAAGACATCTGCGAAACGCTGGATATTCCAACGCCCGTGCTTATTAAAACGCACCTCTTTAACTACGCAAAATACAGTAAAATTCAAGTCGGACGACTTCGTGGAAAAAATAGACTTTGACAAACTGGTTTTAGAAAACGCGCTGCTATAAAATTAAATTCAAAAAGGCGGAGTTGGTCTAACCGATTTGAAACTTGCTAAACACTTAACACTTTAACTTGAAAAAGTTAGAGTGTTTTTTATTCTCTCTTAACCAGCCAACAAAACGAATATTCTGCCGTTGTCATAGGTTGTCGTTATTGTTTTAACAATTATACTTATTATACATACATTTTAACCTTGGCAACAAAAAATATTCGTTTACACTAAAATACAAAAAGAAAAAAGAGAAAGGGTGTGTGCGTTTGCTAACGCCAGCACACACCCTTTCTTCTAACAAAATTTATTTGTCTGCTTGTCTTCGGTGGAGCGAAGCGACACCGACTTGTATCAAGCCAAGCACACGTTTAAATGCCATAAGTTTTTTAAGTATTTTTAAGACATATCAACAAATATATGCTATAATGTCTGTATATGGGGAGTTTATAATGATTTTTTTAATTGTATCATGTATTGCATTAGTTATATCGTTGATACTTTATATTATCTTTAAATTAAGAAATAAAAAATATAAGGATTTTATATTAAAAAATAGTCTTGCACTAAAGCAACTTTTAGAGATAAATGAAAAGCAACATTTTTATGGATGCAATAATTATGATGATTCACACATATATGACAATAGTGTTTTTTATAAGAATATTTCTTGTGAAGATTATTTAATTTACCAATTGCAATTCAAAAAATATGAAGTATCTAAAGATATTAGAAATATTGATAATAATATAGTTTTGTATGAGGTATATTGTAAAGAAATTGATGCAATTGATTCATTTGGTAATTTCAATAATTCTACGGAAAAATTAAATTTAAAATATTTATCTTCTTTAGAAAAGAAAGTATTTAATCAGTATAAATTAAAACCAATTCTTCATTTTTACATAACAATAACTTTATATTGTTCTAAAATTAATGGGCAAATTTATGCTTCAAAACAGCAAACATTTGATTCTGAAAAAATATTACCTTTAATTAGAAGGTTGAATAATAAGAATGGCAATTTCTATAATGATAAGGATATTTGGGATTCCTTATGTAGAGTTGAAAGAGGAAAAGTTTCTAATAAAATGAGGTTTTCAATTTATAAACGTGATGGATATAGATGTAGAATATGTGGTAGAAGTGAACGCTCAGATTATTTGGAAATAGATCATATTAAACCAATAGCAAAAGGTGGAAAAACGACCTACGATAATCTGCAAACTTTATGTAGACGTTGCAACAAAGAAAAAGGCGATACATATTAAAAAAGACTAAAAAATAATTTAGTCTTTTTTGCTAGTTTCAAAAGTTAGTGCCCTTACCGCCTTTTTATTTTTTATGTAATACTTATTATATATTTATTTTCACAACGTCAACGCCTTCTTCGAAATGTTGCGCAATCTCCGCTATCGCCACGCTGACCTTCTTTTCCACGTAGGAAAAATTCTTTTTGGATTCCGCCTGCTTGACGAAAGAAACGAGTTCGTACCTTATCCCCTCTCCGTCGAGCTGGAAAAAAAACCGCTTGTTTTCCGCAGGATCTTCAAACCTTATCTCGAAATATTCCGTTTTCCACCACGGCGCAGGAACGTAAATATAGCCCTTGGTTCCCGAAACGATTAGTTCGCCTTCCGACTTGACGCCTCTTCCGACCTTTACGTTCGCCACGGCGCCGTCGTAAACGAACCTTATATCGGTGAAAGCGTCTACCCTGTTCTTTTCGTCCAAAAACGCGACCGCCATACTCTTGGAGCGGTAATCCGTGCCGAGAAGTTGAAATACTGCTAATAACGCGTTCGGCCCCCACTCGTAAATGCTTTTCGGTTCCGACTCCGCATCGGAAACGTTAAAATCTTTTAAGCTGGTACAAGTGGCGTCCACCGAAACTATTTTGCCTATCTTACCGCTTTTTGCCATAAGCAAAAGCCTGTAATACGCCATAGAATAGGCTGTTTTTATAGATTCCGTAAGGGTAACGCCCTTCTTTTCAGCCAAATCGAAAAGTTCTTCGCAAACGTTTTTGTCAAGAGCCACGGGCGATTCGCAAAGAACGTGCTTGCCACGCTCTATTGCAAGTCTTATTTGTTTTTCCCTTTTCTTGGGCTGAGAAGCGATATAAACCGCGTCGACTTCGTTCAGAAACTCTTCGTAGTTTTTAGTCGTAGAAAAACCCTTAAGAGAGTCCGGCAATTTTTCGCCGCCGGTACATATTCCCACGGGAGTTAAACCTGCCACGAACTTCGTCTCGTTAATGAACTTTTTTATATACGGCGCCGTACCGACAAAGCCGATTTTAAGCGGTTTTAATTTTGCCCTCAACTCTGTGCTGGAAACGCCTTCCGTCCTTTTAAGGTAAACGACTTTGCAATATTCTTTAAGGTAATCGAATTTACCTTCCCAATCGGAACCGACGGTGAAGATATCGACGCCGTAACGTTTTATGTCGTCAATCTTTTGCCCTTCGTATTCTTCTACGATAATCTCGTCGGCAATACCCGTCGCCCGTACCGCCTCTATGCGCTCGGCAAGCGACTGCTTAACGTTTATTTTTCCGCGAGCCCTGTCGAAATCTTCCGCGGTAACGCCGACTATGAGATAATCGCCCAACGCTTTGGCGTTTTTTAAAAGATTGATATGACCGTAATGCAAAAGGTCGTACGTTCCGTAGGTAATAACCTTTACCATATTATAATTTCCCTTTGTTTTTAAGGTCTGTAAGCGCCTCAAAAAGTCTATCGTAATCGGCAAATTTAAGCGCGCCGATATGCCCGACTCTCAATAAAACGTCTTTTAATTCTCCGCCGTTCGGACACACCCATATTCCGTAGCGGTCTTTGAGTTCGGTGAATATTCCGTAGGCGGGAACGTTTTTCGGTCTCAACGCCGTTACGGCGTTTGAAGGCGATAAAGAAAACTCCTCGAACGGAAAATCTTTTATCCCCTTTCTGAAGTATTCCGCAAGACCTTTAGTCCTCGAAACTTCGCTTTCTGCGCCGCCTCTTTTCTCCACGTCTACAAGCCTTGCGTTAATCTGTAACAGTATATTTACAGCCGGAGTAAACGGCGTTTGCCCTCTGACTCCGTTGTCGAGCATAGGAATAAAGTCGTAATAAAGTGCGTCGGCTTGGTTTTTTCTCGCCGTCTCAACGGCTTTTTCCGAAAGCGCTACTATAGAAATTCCCGGATGGCATGCAAGGGCTTTTTGCGAAGAAGTTATCACCGCCAGCGCCCCCCATTTTTCCATATTCACGTCGTCCGCCAAAAATGCGCTGATAGCGTCCGCTATAAGGTTTATGCCGTTCTCCGCGCAAAACTGCCCCACCATATCCATATCGTAAAGCACTCCGGTAGACGTTTCATGAACGTTGATTAATAGAACGGTGAAACCCTTATTCTCGTACGGCGCGAGGTCTTTTCTGCAAAGCGGCGTGCCGTAAGGGAGTTTTATCTCTTCGAAATTCAAATTTCTATATCGGCAGATATCGGTAAATCTCTGTCCGAAAGTTCCGCCGTTTACTATCAGAACCTTGTCGTTTCGGGTAACGAGATTTTCCACGGACGCCTCCATAGCGAAGGTGCCGGAGCCCGTAAGAAATACCGCTCGCGAATTTTTCGGAGCGCGCATAAACTTCAGAATCAGTCTTTCGTTTTCCAACATAACGGCGGAAAATTCAGGCGTTCTGAAATACGGGACCTGATCGTGCCCTATCTCTCTTATGCGATCTTCGACCTGAACGGGACCGACGGTAAAATTAAGCATTTTTCTTGTCCTTGTCCGACTTATCCAAATCGTAAATAACGAGGTCAGGTTCTGTCTGCCTGTTGGCGTTTTCGTCCATTTTGGCGGCTTTTCTGAAATTCTTCTTTATCTTCGACCAGAATATCGTAAACGACGCGGATATCGCGACGAATATCGCAAGTATCGAGGTTCCTGCAACCGATATCATCGCCGGATCTATGTACAAAAAATTATTAAACATATTCTTTCTCCTTTGCGGCTTTAT
>CAJOMM010000068.1:401-6198 GCA_905235765.1 uncultured Clostridia bacterium | reverse complement strand
TTACGTTTCCGCTCTTTATAACTTCGTAATCTATGGTGTAAGCGATTGTCTTTTCACCGCTGTAATTGGAATATTCGTTTGCTTTTATCTCGGGGCTTACGGCGAGATCGGTCTCGATTTCCATATCTTCTATAAATACTTTACCGTCTTTGATTTGTGGCTGAGTAAAACTCGCAAAGCGGAATACGATCTTTTCCTTGATTCCCTCGCAGCTATACGACACTCCGACTCCGTCCTGCTCGACGCGGTATGCCGCGATCAGTTTCGTAGCGCCGTCTTTATACGCCTTTGCGATATCGTAAGTTACCGAAGTTTCGTCATGCGACAGGACTGTAGCGCAATACTCTTTTCCGGGCTCTTGCGCCTTGCCGTCCACGATCGGAACGCTGTGAGAAAGAGAACTGCACGGGAATATTCCGTAGCGGTATTGCGCCTTAAAATAATACGCAGTATATTCGCCTACTCCTATATCCGCTATATATTGCTTTCCGTTTTTGAAAATCGCAAACGTGCCGACGTCGTTATGGTTATGACATTCGTCATTATGACCGCCTTTTACGGTAAACGCGTAATTGCCGTTTCGACGGATAAACACCTGACTTACGTTATAGAAAACCGTTCCCACACTTTCCTTTTTCGAGGAATGCGATCTGTCCAAAGTGACTAACACGCGATATCCGAGCGGCCTTGAGCCCTGGCTCAGATATCCCTTTTCTTTCAGATTCAAGTCCACGCCAAACATACGCTCGATCGTACATAAGATGTCTGATTGGTCGTTGGTATTATTCCTACCTCCGTCCGCATACGGCAAGCAAAAATCCTTATCGATTTTCGCATATTGTCCGTAAAGCGCTATATTCTTTACAAGTTCGCTATCTAAAACTGCCGCGTGTTCGCCAGTAAGCTGCTCGTACACGTCGTAAAAGAGGCAGAAAAAGGAGAAACCGTATACCCAATAACTATATCCTTCGGTGCAATAACCGTCTTTGTCGAGAGATTCGAGATAGAGATCGAAAGTCTTGAACAGTCTGTCTTTCACTCTCGGAAATCTTTCGGGAAAAAGATACAAATACGATATGCCTACGCCTGAGGCGCAAACCGCGTCCCAAAACTGTTGTTTTCATAGATTTTTATTATCTTATTTTCTATCGACGTATAAATCCGCTTGCGTATCTCTTCCGAAAGCCTTTCTCCCATAACGTACGACGTTTCCGCAAGATACATTGACGTTTCCGCCGCCATCAAATCGATTAGATGATTTGCCGCATGCGCAGGCAATACCCAGGTAAATTCGTCGCAGATAGCCGCTAAAACGTCTTCGAGCGGCTCGATATATTTATCGTCCGCTATCGCCAAAACCTGCAAAGCCATCAGCCGTTTTCTGCGGTCGGAATACATAGCTTGAAAGAGAGTTCTGTTTCCGTTTATGCTAAATAATTTCGCATAAGAGTATTTCAACGCCAAAATGGGATTATCCGCGAAATTTTCTTCATAATAATTGCGGAGATATTCAACGTACTCACGACCTTTTTCGGTCTGCGTTATACCCTTCAAATTATCGTAATCGAATAAATACATATAATTCTCCTAATTTCAGTATTGGCACTTTAACGTAAATCTAGTTTACGGTTGTTTACCTATATAAGCCAAAATTCCGCCGTCAACGTAGAGAATATGTCCGTTCACGAAGTTGGACGCCTCGCTTGCAAGGAATACCGCAGGGCCTGCCAAGTCTTCCGGATCTCCCCAACGCGCCGCAGGTGTTTTGGCAATAATAAAACTGTCGAACGGATGACGTGAGCCGTCCGCTTGTTTTTCTCTTAAAGGCGCCGTCTGCGGAGTTGCGATATACCCCGGCCCTATGCCGTTGCACTGAATATTATACTGACCATATTCGCTGGCGATATTTCTCGTAAGCATTTTCAGTCCGCCCTTCGCCGCAGCATAAGCGGAGACCGTTTCACGCCCGAGTTCGCTCATCATAGAGCAGATGTTTATTATCTTTCCGCCGCCTTTCTTTATCATCGAAGGAATAACCGCTTTAGACACGATGAACGGAGCGTTAAGGTCGACGTCAATGACCTGACGGAAATCTTTCGCGCTCATTTCGCACATAGGAATACGCTTGATGATACCTGCGTTATTTACGAGAATATCTATAACGCCTACTTCTTTTTCAACTTTCGCAATAAACGCGTTTACTTGTTCCTCGTCGGTTACGTCGCAGACGTACCCGTGCGCCTTTATTCCTTCTTGCTCGTAAGCCGCAAGACCTTTATCCACAAGCTCCTGCTTGATATCGTTGAAAACTATCGTTGCGCCGGCTTTTGCAAAACCCTTTGCAATTGCAAAACCGATACCGTAACTTGCGCCCGTAACAAGCGCGATCTTACCCTTTAAACTGAACTTGTTTTCCATAATCTTTTCTCCTTATAATAAATTTTATAATAAATCTTTCGTTGCGATATGATCCATATCGTCAAAATCCTGATTTTCGCCGCACATTGCCCATATAAACGAATAATTCTTCGTTCCTACGCCCGAGTGGATAGACCACGACGGAGATATGACAGCCTCCTCGTTGTGCATGACTATATGTCTCGTTTCCGTAGGCTCTCCCATCATGTGGAATACCACGTCGTTCTCGCCCATATCCAAGTACAAATATACTTCCATCCTCCTGTCGTGAGTATGACAAGGCATCGTGTTCCAGTTCGAACCTACTTCGAGCTGCGTTAGTCCCATTGAAAGTTGACAACTCTTCATAACTTCCGGGTGTATGTATTGATTGATAACGCGTTTGTTACATTCTTCCACGCTGCCGCAAGGTTTCTTTCTCGCCTTGGTTATATCTATTTTAACTATCGGATAAGAAGTGTGCGCCGGACATGAACTTACGTAGAACTTTGCAGGCGCGTTCTCGTCTACGCTTTTGAAAGTTATATCTTTATTTCCCATACCGATATAAATTCCGTCGCGAGGATTCATCTCATATTCCACGCCGTCTACCGTGATTATGCCTTTTCCGCCGATGTTGATACAGCCCATTTCCCTGCGCTCCAAGAAATACTCTGCCGCGAGTTCTTTTCCCGCTTCAAGTTTAAGCGTTTGTCTTACCGGCATAAGTCCTGCGGTAATTATACGGTCTATATGACTGTATACCATCCTGACGTTGTCTTTCGTGAAAAGATTTTTTATGTGAAATTCCTCTCTCAATCTTTCCGTCGTGTAATACTTAACGTCTTTTGCGTTACTTGCTTGTCTTACTTCCATTTTGCTTAGATCCTCCTTTAAGTACCTTCCGTATACTTCGATTTGCGTAAGCGCCGCAAAACTCAGAATTTCAGATACCTGTTTAAAATTTAATAATTTAATATATTTTGTTTTTTTTGTTTTTTCTAAAATTATTTCCTGACCTTTTTCGTTTTCGGGATTAAGGTCCGTATTATCGAGCGTGAATTCGCCCCGTATCGTCTCTCCGTCCGAAAACTCTATATCGATATATTTCCAGTAAGAATCGTGAGGCAATCCGGTTATTTCGTCGTGTTTGAAATCCGCGCGGAGATAAAACGCCAATTTATCGACTTCTACTTCCCTGCCGAATTCCAGCGTATACTCCAAATCGTTTCTCGCGCCACCTGCCCACGAATTGAACGGAAACGAGCCGTGCCCTTGATTGTTTGTGCCGCCGTCAATAGCGTTTCGCTCGTAAAAACAAGGCGATTCTCTGGTAACTGCGTTCGCGCTCGCATGGGGAAATCCGCCGGTCTTTTGCCTTAAATCGTGCGAATTGAGCGCAATATTGCGCGCTTTATAAAACTCTTCATCGGCTTCTCGCGCGGTCAAATAATGAATATCTCCTTGAAAGGTCCCGTCGGGATAACCGTTCTTTAATTCCCTTGCGCTCGGTATAGTGAAAGAAAAACTTTTATTAGGTACGTATAGAAAACTTTCTTTCAACAATTCGTCAAGTTTTACCGCAACGTTGTCCGTTCCGTCTAACCGAATCTGTATTTTATCGCCTTCTTCAAACGTCCCTTTGTATTCCGCGTTTATTATAGAACCTTTAGCAGAAAACACAGTTTCTCCGCTCTTTTTTACTACCGTTAAGTAAAGCATTTTATTTTCCTTCTTTCAAACAAACGCAGTCGTGCTTCGCTATCGAAACCCGAAGCTTGTTTTCCTTAACAACGTATGTCTTTTCGCTGAAAATATCGCGGTACGTTCCGTTTTTCAACTCCACGTCGTAAATCTTTTCTTCCTCGCCGAAGTTAAACACGTAAACGCTCCCGTCTTCTTTCTTCCAGATTTCAGGCACCCCCTCTTTCCCCGTAAGCACGGGTTTCGCAGCATGAAAATCTGCGTTTTTAAGAGTCTTCTTTATAAGTTCCAACCCCTTTTCGTTTAGAAGCGGCAACTTGTCGCCAAGGAAAATCGACGAGCCGCCCATGAGAATTGCGCCGCACCAGCATTTAGCCTCGGTATACGAAAAATCCTCTCCGTCGCGCCAGCGGAATTTCTCCGTCGGCTCCGCTTTATACTTTCCGCTATTCGGATTTAATACGTTCGTTTGTATGTCCGTGGTCGTGTCCTTTCCGCGAACGAGCAGATAATCCATATCGTTTTTATACAGCCTTTCATTTGCCGCATACTGCCATATCGTCATTTCCGTACATATTTTCAAGTGCTTAAATGTGTTATGTATATCCAGCCCTGTCCTACGCGAATCGGATAAATGCGTATCTGCGCCGAACGGTAAAGAACAGCCCATTATGTGGCTACCCTCCGCTACGCTCTCGCGCGCGATTGTAAACAAGCGGTTAAGCGCGTCGTAATGCCCGGCGCTTTTGTCGTAAAACCTATCGGCAAATTTAGTCATATTAGACACGAAGTCCAACTTGTAAAAACGGAATCCGCAGTCGTTTAAATACGTAAAAGTTTCCCTTAAAAACTTTTCTCCGTCGGGGTGCGTAGGATCGAGCACGTACATATCCTCGTCCATAATAGGATCGCCGTTATCGTCGCGCACCAAAAAATCGTTGCGGCGCATGACCGTTCCGCACAGAAAGTGCAGTCTCGTCGGCGCAATCCATATCCCCGCCTCAAAACCTTTGGAATTGATATATTGCACGAGAGATTTTAAACCGCTCGGATAACGAGCGCCGCTCTTCCAATCGCCTTCGCGCTGTTGCCAGCCGTCGTCGAGCGCGATATAACGTATTTTTTTGCTCAAAACATCGTCGGCAGCGATAAAATCGACGTTTTCTTTTACGTCGTCCTCGGTAGCGGACGTGAAATAATAATCCCAGGTGCTCCAACCTATCGGCGTATCGAAAGTCCTGTCAGTGGCGTAACGTTTCGCCGTCCACTCCCAAGCCTTAGTCGGAGGCTGATTTACGGTTATAAACCACTCCTCGCCTTCTATCTTGCCTTCGTACGAACACGGTAAAGTATTCACGTTCAAAAGCACGCCGTTTTTGCGTTGCTCGTACTCTACCCTCGAATAGAACTTTGCCGGCACCTTCGCGGTAAACGTTACCGCCTTTTCTAATGCGTTTTTCGGAAACAAGGAAAGATGATTTTCGCTGAAATCATTTTTCTTACGTTTTTGCCGTTCAACGATTCCAACGTCGATAAATTTGTTCATAATTAGCGGCGCGTCCTTACCTACAGGGCAAAACGCACTTAAAGCCGTAATCTCACATATCTTATCCTTTACTTCGCCTTTCGGCGTTAACACCGCTTTGCAAGATATTACGTCTTTTTCTACCTTACTATAAATAAATTCAGCCGTATA
>CAJOMM010000068.1:0-342 GCA_905235765.1 uncultured Clostridia bacterium | reverse complement strand
ACGTTACTTTGCCGCTGATAAATTTAACTTTAGCGCCGCGATATTTAAGCCTGTTCTGCATAAGTTCCGTAATAATTCTTTTATCTTTCATTGTTAAATCCTCCTACTACGCCATTATACTACATTATAATAATAAAACATTTTTAGTAATTTTGCAATAGATAATTTAATTATATTTTTGGACTTTTTAGATATTTGTAAAAAAAGATTGCCAAATTAAAATTTTTTGGATATAATTGGTAGGTAAAAGGAGTGGCTATATGGCGATCATAAATTATTTCGAAAAACATTTGAAAACCTTTACGGCAAAATCCATCGAACATAACTTTTGGGAAATAATTT
>CAJOMM010000067.1 GCA_905235765.1 uncultured Clostridia bacterium | reverse complement strand
TTTTTTTGTATATAAAAATTTGTTTTACTCATAATAAATTTGCTATGAAAATTACGATTAAAGAAAATTTTTATAAAAATTCCGACGAACGTGAAACGAGAGTTTCCGATTTTCGGAAAAAGGAAATAAAAAATGGCTGAAAAGAACTGTTTTATCAATGAAAATTATTTAAATTACGTTAAATCGATATCTCCGAAAACAAACGAAAAAAGGTCGTTGTTCCGCGCCTTTTGGGTCGGTGGATTTATTTGTTGCATAGGACAGGGGTTCAGATATCTATTTGAGTTATATCTTGGTCTTTCAGGCGACGAGCTTGCCGCATACGTTTCAATGATATTGATATTTATCGGTTCGTTTTTAACCGGTTTAGGAGTATACGACAGGATAGGAAAATACGCAGGAGGCGGCTCTATCGTTCCCATAACCGGATTTGCCAATTCAGTCGTTTCTCCGTCTATAGAATATAGAACGGAGGGCTATATTTACGGAGTTGCGGCAAAAATGTTTACAGTTGCCGGACCTATAATAGTTTTCGGTATTGTAGGAAGCGTTCTTGTCGGACTGATTTATTACGGGATATATAATATTTTTTAAGGTGGAATATGAGAACAATATTTTTCAAAAACAAGCCTGTTATAATATGTGCGAAAAGCATTGGGGGCCCAAAAGAGTGTGCTGGCGACATAGGTGAGTTTATAGACGTAAAATTAAAAGACGATATGCTCGGCGAGCAAACCTTTGAAAAAGCCGAACGCCAGATATTATACACGGCTTTTTCAGAGTGTTTGAAATCTTCGGGTAAAACCGAAAACGATTTAGACGCAATTCTTGCCGGGGATCTTTTGGATCAAATAATAACGGCTACTTTTGCAACAAGAAATTTTAAAACAGGTTTTTTGGGGCTTTACAATGCATGCGCGACTTTTACGGAATCGTTGACTTTAGGCAGCGTTTTAATTGACGGCGGATATATGAACAACGTTATGTGCGGTACAAGCAGTCACTTTTCTTCAGCAGAACGGCAATACCGTTACCCTTTGGAGTTAGGTTGCACGAGACCTCCTCAGTCGCAATGGACGGTTACGGGTGCAGGCGCGTGTATTCTGTCAAACAAAGGAGAAGGACCGAAAATCGTTTGTTCAACGGTAGGAAGAATTGTTGATTTCGGAGTTACGGACGCTAATAATATGGGCGCCGCAATGGCTGCCGCCGCATGTGATACTTTGGTTACACATTTTAAGGAAACCGGTTTATCGCCTTCAGATTACGACCTTATTATAAGCGGAGACCTTGGAACCCTTGGTTCAAGGATTCTTAAAGATCTGACCTGGGAAAAAGGATGGGATATAGAAGCCCAACACGTAGATTGTGGTGAAATGGTGTATCATATTGACGAAAAGGATTATCAGGGGGGAAGCGGAGCAGGTTGTTCCTCAATGACTTTTTGTTCTTATTTTTACAAAAGGCTAAAAGAGAAAAAATTTAAAAAAATATTATTGATGGCGACCGGCGCTTTGTTATCATCGGTTTCTTCACAACAAGGGGAAAGTATACCGGGAATTGCGCATGCCGTAAGTGTGGAGTGTTAAAATGGAAATGTTTCTTATGTTTTTAAAAGTTTTTGCCGTGGGTGGGGCGATTTGCACTATTGCTCAACTTCTTATCAATTATACTAAGATTACCTCCGGTAGAATACTCGTATATTTTTTATTGGCAGGTCTTGTCCTTCAAGCGTTCGGGATATATCAATATGTGGTCGATTTTGCCGGATCGGGCGCTACAGTGCCTATATCAGGATTCGGATATCTTTTGGCAAAAGGGGCGCAGGAAGGTGCAAAAGAAAGTCTTTTTAAGGCTTTGACCGGAGGACTTGGCGCGGCGGCTATGGGGGTAACGTCAGCAGTCGTTTTTGGGTATTTGTTCTCGCTTATTTTTCATTCAAGGTCTAAAAAGAATTAAAAGGGCATAAATTCTATATATGATTTATTGTACCGATGAAAATATATATTATAAAAAGAAACGCCGCGGAAAAGCAAAACGGCGTTTTATTTTGATTATAATCGTAGCTTTAGTAACGGTTTTTATCGTTTACCAGCAAAACGCAGTGTTTAGTTTGTTGGTTAAAATATGTAAAGACCGTTCTATGGCTGTTTCTACCTTTTCTGTAAACAAAGCCGTAACGTTAACTTTGTCGGAGGAGTTAAATTATTACGATTTGATAGCTGTCGATAAAAATTCCGACGGGGATATAGTTCTGATGAGCGCAAATGCGTTAAAAATAAATAAAATCACAAGAGAAATAGCGGAGAAAACAAATGAGATTATGTCAGACAAATTAAAAGAAGGAATAAATGTTCCCATATTAGCGTTCACCGGAATAACTTTCTTTTCGGGTATAGGAAGAGAGGTGAATTATAAATACATAAGCGTTTCAGACGTTAATTGCGATATAGGCGGAGAATTTAAATCCGTCGGCATAAATCAAACTTTGCACTCCGTTTATGCTTTTATTAAAGCAAAGGTGAACGTAGAGTTCCTTACCGCTTCGGAAGATATAGAACTCGTTTCGAAGGTTCTTTTAAGTGAGGCTGTATTAGTAGGAAAAGTCCCGGAAATTTATCTAAACGGCGGACTTCTTTAGATAAAAAAGATAAGAAACGTTGACAAAAGGTTTAAAATGGATTATAATAATAAAAACGTTGATGAAAAGGGGCGCGCAAGATTTCGCCGTCAGAGAGTACGATCCATTGGCTGAAAGGTCGTTCGTCGGATAGCGTGCCGTTCGGTTCGGAGTGTGCGACTGAAACGGAGTAGGTCGCAACGGGTTATCTCCGTTAAAAGATATTGAGGCCGTATTTTTACGGTGAATTTAGGTGGTACCGCGTTATAAACGCCCTATAATAGGGTGTTTTTTTTAATTCAGGAGGTTTTTATGCAAGAGCAACAGTTTGAGGACTTAAAGAAAAGGGCAGGAGAGGAATCTTCTAAGGCTGATTCTTTGAACAGTCTTAACGAAATTAAGGCAAAATTTGTCGGTAAGAACGGCGAAATCACCGCACTTCTTAAAGGGATGAAAGATATTCCGTTTGAATCGCGCGCAAGTTACGGTAAAAACGTTAACGCCTTAAAAGAAGAAGTTTCCGCAATTTTCGTGAAAAAAGAGCAAGAGCTTAAAGCGAGGGAAAGAGAAGATCGTTTTAAAAAAGAAGCGGTTGATATCACATTGCCGGGAAAGCGTTTTGAAGTTGGCGGACTTCACCCGTTGAATATCGTCAGAAATAAAATTATCGAGGCGTTCAGCAGTTTAGGCTTTGAAGTGTTCGAAGGACCGGAAATTGACTCTGATTATTACTGTTTTCAGGCTTTGAATATTCCAAAAGATCACCCGGCAAGGGATATGCAGGATACTTTTTATATAAACGATAACATCCTTTTAAGACCGCATACTTCTCCCGGACAAGTCCGTACTATGGAAAATAAAAAGCCTCCTATTAAAATTTTAAGCCCGGGCAGGGTATATAGGGCTGACGACGACGCTTCGCATTCTCCGATGTTCCATCAGATAGAAGGGCTAGTCGTCGATAAAGGAGTTTCGCTTTGCGACCTTAAGGGTCTCTTAGACGAATTCGTAAAACTTATTTTCGACGAGGATACTAAAACTCGTTTCCGTCCGTCATATTTCCCGTTTACCGAGCCCAGCGTGGAAGTTGACGTTACTTGCTGTAAATGTCACGGAAAAGGTTGCGGACTTTGTAAAAATACCGGATGGATCGAAATACTCGGCGCCGGGGTCGTCAATAAGAAAGTGCTTGAAATGAGCGGAATCGATTCCGAAAAATATTCGGGATTGGCTTTTGGCCTCGGTATAGAGAGAATTACAATGATCAAATACGGAATTTCCGATATCAGAACGCTTTTCGAAAGCAACGTAAAGTTTTTAGAACAATTCAATAGGAGATAATATATGAAAGTACCTTTTTCTTGGCTTAAAGATTACGTCGAAATAGATTGCAGTGCCGAAGAACTCGAAGCGAAATTGTTTTCATGCGGTTTTGAAGTTGAAGAAGTTGTTCGTTTCGGCGAAAAAATAGATAAAATCGTTACTTGTAAAATTTTAAAAATTGAAAAACATCCTAATGCCGACAAACTCTCCGTGTGTACGGTAGACGCCGGGAAATATGGAATTTTACAGATTATTACGGCGGCAACGAACGTTTTTGAAGGCGCAATCGTTCCCGTGGCGCTGGACGGTTCCACGCTTTTTAACGGCGATAAAATCAAAAAAGGAAAACTTCGCGGACTGGAGTCAAACGGGATGTTTTGCAGCGGAGAAGAACTTGGAATTAACGACGATTGGTACGAAGGCGCTTCGGTTTACGGAATACTTATTTTAAAAGAAGATTATCCGCTTGGCGAAAGCGTAAAAGAACTTTTAAATATAGAGGACGTCTATTTCGATATTAACGTGACGGCAAACCGTCCGGATTGTCAATCTATTCTCGGAATAGCGAGAGAAGTGGCGGCAGTTCTTGATAAACCGCTTAAAATGCCGGATTTGTCTTACAATAC
>CAJOMM010000066.1 GCA_905235765.1 uncultured Clostridia bacterium | reverse complement strand
GATTCGTCGCATACGGGATATTGAGTATTGAAAACGGATTCTTTATTTCCCATGGTTTCCCATATTTCCTCGGCAAAATGCGGAGCGCAGGGGGCGAGAAGTTTAATAAACGTCAAGAAACTTTCTCTGAAAATTTCCGAGTTTTTATTTTCCAGCCCGTCGTATTTGGTTAACGCATTCAAAAGTTCCATAAGCCTTGCCACCGCTGTATTAAACGAGAAACTTTCCATATCTTTATCAACGCATTTGATTGCGTAATTCGTGGCGTAAAGCAGTTCTTTTTCTTCTTTGCCATTTTTTTCGGTTTTACCCGTTGTGTCTTTGACTTTAGCTGCCAAACGTTCTATCCTTTCAAGGAATTTAAGTATTGCTTTTATACCGTCGTCGTTCCAAGGTCCGCCTTCGGTATATGAAAATCCGAACATAAGATATAATCTTAACGTGTCTGAACCGTATTTTTCAACGTAAGGATCAGGGGCAATGATATTGCCTTTAGACTTACTCATTCTCATGCCGTCGGGACCTAAAATTACGCCTTGATGAACTAAAGACTTAAACGGCTCGTCAAATTTAAGGTATCCCATATCTCGGAGCGCCTTAGTTATAAATCTTGCGTAAAGAAGGTGCATACAAGCGTGTTCTGCGCCGCCTACGTATTTATCAACCGGAAGCATTTTATTTATTATTTCCGGATCAAAAGGTTCTTTGGAATTGTGCGAATCGGGATATCTTAAATAATACCAACTCGAACAAACGAAGGTATCCAACGTATCGGGATCTCTATGTGCCGGACCTCCGCAAACAGGACAAGTCGTATGCATAAAACCTTCGTGTTTGGCAAGGGGAGATTTCCCGTCAGGTTTAAACTCAACGTCATAAGGAAGTTTAACGGGGAGGTCTTCGTACGGAACGGGTACGATGCCGCACTTATCACAGTAAATTACCGGTATTGGCGCGCCCCAATAACGCTGGCGCGAAACCAACCAGTCGCGCAATCTGTAATTTGTTTTATGTTCGCCGGCACCCATTTTAACAAGTTTTGAAATAATGGCTTTTCTGGCTTCAGCGCTCGTCATACCGTCAAACCCGGGGCTATTTATAACAATTCCGTCATCGCAGAAAGGAAGGTCGTCATTGCCGTTTACTCCTTTCACGACTCTGTTTATGGGAAGACCGTATTTAAGCGCGAACTGGTAATCCCTTTCGTCATGAGAGGGAACGCCCATTACGGCACCGGTTCCGTAAGAATATAAGACATAATCGGCGGCATAAATAGGTACGGCTTTACCGTTTATCGGGTTAATAGCGTTATGACCTATATACACTCCGGTTTTCTCGCGAGCGGTAGAAAGTCTATCGATCTCGTTGGTTTTAGAGGTCTGTTCTATATATTCTTCGACGGCTTTTCTTTGTTTATCGGAAGTAAGTTTTTGTACTAAAGGATGTTCCGGCGCCAAAACGACGTAAGAAACTCCGAATAAAGTGTCCGCCCGGGTAGTGAAAACCTTGAATTTATCTCCGCTTTCGGCAGTAAACTCTATTTCTCCGCCGGTAGATTTACCTATCCAGTTTTTTTGCATTAGCTTGGTTTTTTCAGGCCAATCCAAGTCGTTTAAGCCCTGTAACAATTCTTCCGCGTAATCGGTTATTTTAAAGAACCATTGAGTAAGATCTTTTTTGACCACCGTAGAGCCGCACCTTTCACACGCGCCGTTAACGACTTGTTCGTTTGCAAGAACGGTTTTACACCCGGGACACCAGTCGGGCGCTTCTTTTCTGTAGGCGAGCCCTTTTTCGTATAATTTCAAAAACAGCCATTGAGTCCACTTGTAATAATCTTCTTCGCAGGTTTTTACTTCGGAATCCCAATTGAACATTGCTCCCATTTCTCTGAGCGTCTGTTCCATATTTTTGATATTCTGTTCGGTAGAATCTTTCGGGTGAATTCCCGTTTTAATTGCGTAATTTTCTGCCGGAAGACCAAAAGCGTCGAACCCCATCGGTTGAAAGACTTCAAAACCCTTCATCTTTTTATATCTGACAAAACTGTCTGTAGGGCCATAGTTATACCAATGTCCTAAATGAAGTTTTGCAGCGGAAGGGTAAGAGAACATTTCAAGACAATAGTATTTTTTATCGATGTTTTTTTCGTTGAATTGAGAAATCTTTTCCTTCTCCCATCTTGCTTGCCATTTCTTTTCGATTTTTTTAATATCCATGCTATTCCTCCGAGCCTGTATAAAAAATTCTCTAATATTATAAGATAATATTTAAACTAAGTCAAACATATTTTGCGGAGCAAAAAACTTAATAAACAAAAAAAATAAAAAAAAGTAATTTTAAATTTACAATTCGCTTAAAAAATGTTATACTTATCTCATCAATATTAGGGTGGCTGAGACTTTTGAGTAATTTATATGAAAATTTAACCGGAATAGAAAATAATTTTATTGAACTTTACGGAGTAAAAGATAGTCCGGAACAGAAAGCAAGATACGAAAGATGTTTTTACGCATTTAAAAACCGTTTCGGCGTAGAAAAAGCATATATCGCTTCTTCCGGCGGTAGGGTAGAAATTTGCGGAAATCACACCGACCATAACGGCGGCAAAGCTATCGTCGCCGCCGTAAGTTTAGATTCTTTAGCATTTTTTCTTCCGGTATCAGGCGACGATATTACCATATACAGTGAAGGATACGGCGAAATTAAAGTACCAATTTATAAAGAATTTAACGGTAGCAAAGGAACGTCTGCCGCTTTAGTTTACGGCGTCTTACGCGCCTTTACCGATCACGGCTATAAAATCGGAGGTTTTAACGCTTACGTGTCGAGCAACGTTTTGTCGGGATCGGGCGTTTCAAGTTCCGCGTCGTTTGAAGTTTTGATTTGTGAAATTCTGAATTTTCTATATAACGACGGAAAGGTTTCTCAATATGAAAAAGCGCTTTTCTCTCAATACGCCGAAAACGTTTATTTCGGTAAACCGTGCGGACTATTGGATCAAACGGCAATATCTTTCGGCGGACTTAAAATGTTGGATTTTAAAGACGAAAAAAAGATTGAAGTTACCGAAATCAACGACGATCTTTCCGATTATACCGTTGTTCTGATAAATACAGGGGGTAGTCATGCCGGATTAACAGACGAATATGCTTCTATTCCAAAAGAGATGAAAGATGTTGCCAAATGTTTTGGCAAAAAAAGACTTATAGAAATATCCGAAAACAAATTTTATGAAGGACTGGAAAAAGGTCAAGTCAAAGCAAGCGATAGGGCGATTAACCGCGCGATACATTTTTATGAAGAAAATCGCAGAGTTGAAAATTGTTCTAAAGCGTTAAACGGTAAAAATTACAATATATTTTTACAACAGATACGTGATTCCGGGATAAGTTCTCTATGTAAATTACAGAATTGTTACGTTGCCGGTAAAACCGAGCAAGCAATACCGAAATCCCTTTTCATCAGTTCAAAATTTTTGAAAGACGGGGCAAACAGAGTTCACGGAGGCGGCTTTGCCGGTACCATTTTAAATATAATTAAAAATTCAGATTTGGACTATTTTTTGACTAAATGTTCAGCATATTTCGGAAGTGAAAACGTATTTCCGTTAAAAATAAGGAGTGTTGGGGCAAAAGTTTTGTAAAATACTAACGATTTTATAAGATTTTATGTCAGACAAAATATTATGAATAGAGAAATTTATGAAAACCCGTTAATAAGTAGATATGCGTCGGAGGAAATGTTAAAAAATTTTTCAGACCAAAAGAAGTTTTCTTTATGGAGGAAACTTTGGGTTTCGCTTGCAGAATCCGAAAAAGAGCTTGGACTTAAAATAACCGACGAACAGATAGAAGAATTAAAAAAATATCAAAACGACATTAATTACGAAGTGGCGGAGAAGTTTGAAAAAGAAGTCAGGCACGACGTTATGGCTCACGTTAAAGCATACGGAGAACAGGCAAAATCCGCGGCAGGTATAATCCATCTCGGCGCAACGAGTTGTTTCGTTACTGATAACGCTGAAATTATCGTAATTAAAGACGCGCTCGATATCGTTTTGAAAAAACTAATCAACGTCGTCAATAATCTTAAAATTTTTGCATTAAAATATAAAAATCTTCCGACTTTGGGATATACTCATTGTCAACCTGCCCAATTAACCACTGTTGGTAAAAGGGCGTGTTTATGGATACAGGATCTTTTAACAGATATCGAGAACTTGGAGTTTCTTATTGATTCTGTAAAATTAAGAGGAGTTAAGGGTACGACGGGTACTCAAGCAAGTTTTTTGCAACTTTTTGACGGAGACGACGAAAAAGTTAAACTTTTAGAACAAAAAGTGATAAATAAAATGGGGTATAGTAAGGTTTTTGCCGTAACGGGCCAAACGTATCCCAGAAAATTCGATTATTCGGTTTTATCCGTTTTATCTCAAATAGCGCAAAGTGCCTATAAATTTGCAAACGATATTAGGCTTTTACAGAGTATGAAAGAAATTGAAGAGCCATTTGAAAAATCTCAAATAGGTTCTTCGGCTATGGCTTATAAACGTAATCCCATGCGAAGCGAAAGGTTGTGCGCGCTGGCAAGGTTTGTTATTACGACACCGTTAAATACCGCCATAACGTCTTCCACTCAATGGTTCGAAAGAACGTTAGATGATTCTGCCAATAAACGTATCGTTATAGCTCAATCTTTTTTGGCTATAGACGGTATTCTTAAACTATATATGAATATCTCCGAAAATCTTGTAGTTTACGATAAAATAATTGAAAAACACGTTAAATCCGAATTGCCTTTTATGGCGACGGAAAATATAATTATGGAATGCGTTAAGGCAGGCGGAGACAGGCAGGAAATTCATGAAGAAATACGTAAAATTTCTATGCTTGCCGGCGGAAACGTTAAAGTATACGGCGGTGAAAACAATACGATAGAATTAATAAAGGAAAACACCAAGTTTTCTTCAATATCGGATAAGTTAGACGATATTCTGAAACCTGAAAAATACGTAGGCAGGGCTCCTCGTCAGGTAGACGAGTTTATTGTTCAATGCGTTGAACCCGTTATCCAAAAATATAACGATTTTATCGGATTAAAGTCTGATATAAATATATAGGTGAAAAAATATGTTTTATAATGAAAGAGCGTATGGACTCGGAAGTAAACGTTCCGTTATCAGAGAAATTTTCGAATATGGCAAAAAAAGGAAGAAGGAGATAGGCGCGGATAACGTTTTTGATTTCAGTTTGGGAAACCCAAGCGTAAATCCTCCTGAAAAAGTTACCGAAACTCTTAAAAAAATGTTAGAAACCGACAACCCTACACTTCTTCACGGATACACTTCTGCCGTTGGAGATCCGGAAACGAGGACCGCTATCGCCGAATACGTTAACAAAACTTATAACGGAGGATTAAAGCCGGAACTTATTTATATGACTTGCGGCGCCGCGGCTTCTTTAACTATTTCTTTAAGCGCAGTATTAAACGATGGAGAAGAGTGTATAGTTTTTGCTCCCTATTTCACGGAATATAAAGTATTCGTAGAGAACGCAAGAGGTAAACTCGTAATTTCAAAGCCGGAAAGCGGAACGCTTCAGATTGATGAAATGGATTTTGAAAGCAAAATCACCGAAAAGACGAGGGCTGTGATCGTAAATTCTCCAAATAATCCAAGCGGCGTTGTTTATACTGAAGATAAAATTAAAATTTTATGTGAAATATTAAAAAGAAAAGAAAAGGAATACGGTTCGGTAATATATTTGATAAGCGACGAACCATATAGAGAACTTGTTTACGGAAACATTAAAGTTCCGTATTTAACAAAGTATTATAATGACACGATAGTTTGTTATTCTTATTCAAAAGCTCTCTCTCTTCCTGGCGAAAGAATAGGATATATCGCCGTTTCTCCTTTAATGACTAATGCGGAAAAAGTTTATAATTCGATTTGCGGGGCGGGGAGAAGTTTAGGGTATGTTTGCGCGCCGAGTTTATTTCAGAAACTTATTGCGTCTTGCGTAGATGCGAAAGTCGACGTTTCAATTTATGAAGAAAATAGGAATATATTATATAACGGGCTTGTGGAATATGGTTACAAATGTGTGCAGCCGGACGGCGCGTTTTATCTGTTAGTTAAATCTTTTGAACAAAATGCCGATCTTTTTTGCGAAAAAGCAAAAAAATACGAATTATTATTGGTGCCTTGCGACGATTTCGGAAGAATCGCTTATTGCGTAGATAAAAAAACGATAATAAATTCAATGCCGCAATTTAAAAAGCTTTCTGAAGAATATAACGCAAAATAAAAAAGACGCTTAGTCTAATAAAATTGAGACTTGCTAAATACTTAACACTTTAACTTGGAAAAGTTAGAGTGTTTTTTATTCTCTCTTAACCAGCCAACTAAACGGATATTATGCCGTTGTCATAGGCTGTCGTTGTGAGCTTGTCTTCGTTGGAGCGAACCGACAACGACTTGTATCAAGACAAGCACACGTTTAAATGCCAAAATAAAAAATTTAATATTTTTTGATTTTAATAGCCAAAATTTTAATATCCTATGTTAAAATAAAATGAAGGTAAAATTATGATAGAATACATAAACAAAGGCAAAAAAATTGTTACAGATCTTTATGAAAAGTATGATGAAGATTCTAGACTTATCAAATCTCGTCATGGACAACTAGAATATTTTACAACGATGGAATATATTCATAAATATCTTAAAAAAGGCGCAAAAATACTAGAAATTGGGGCAGGCACGGGAAGATATTCAATCACACTTGCACGGGAAGGATACGATGTTACAGCAATTGAACTTGTTAAGAAAAATGTTTTGGAATTGAAAGAAAAGTCAAAAGATATCAAAAATATTAAATCTTATCAGGGAGATGCTTTAAATCTTACAAGATTTTCTAATGAAAGTTTTGACATGGTACTTTCATTAGGACCAATGTATCACTTGTACACTCAAGAGGATCAACTTAGAGCAATCGACGAAGCACTGCGTGTGTGCAAAAAAAATGGAATTGTCATGTTTGCTTTTATTCCTATTCATGCATTTATTTATTGTGCATGGATGGAGAATAATGAGGTCGGTGATGGAATAAGAGAAAACTTCACAGAGGATTTTAAGCCTAAGCAGTATAAAGAGCAGGGCTTCACAGGTTTTGAAATATCGGATTTTAAAAAGCTTTTCAAAGATAAAAATGTAAAAAAATTGAAACTGATTGCAACAGATAGCGTGTTAGAAATTGAAGAGGGTAGAAAGAATTTTAGTATCCCCGATAAAGATTGGGACTTGTTTAAAAGATATCACCTAGCAACTTGCGAAAAACCTGAATTGCAAGGATTATCTTCTCACTTACTTTATATTGTAAAAAAACAATAACAAAAAATGAAGGAAATTAAACCTTCATTTTTTGTTAGTTTCAAAAGTTATAGCCCTTTCGCATCTTTTTTATTTTGCTGTCAACTCGTATAAATGAGTTTTATAATTATCCATAGATTTTATTATTATCTTAACCGCATCAGCTTGTCTGCGACGACGTCTACGCTGGTTTCTTTATTTTCAAGTTGTTTATATACTGAAAAGAAGTGTTTCATTTCATCAAATATATGTACGGGAAGATCCTTTATGCTTGAATAGGTGTTATAATTTGGATCGGCGAAAGGTATTGCAATTATTTTCTCGTCGACAGCGCCGTTGTCGTTCATGACTATAACGCCAATAGGGTAACACTCGACTAAACTCATAGGTATTAAACTTTCCGAACATAAAATCAATACGTCCAAGGGATCGTTGTCAGCTGCAAGCGTGTGTGGTATGAATCCATAGTTTGCCGGATAGTGAGTTGAGGTATATAATATTCTGTCTAAACGCAACAATCCGGTTTTTTTATCCATCTCATATTTCTGTTTGGACCCTTTGCTTATTTCAACGACTGCAATAAATTTTTCCGGAGTTATTCTGTTGCTTTCAATATCATGCCAAATATTCATAAAAAAATCCTTTTTTTTTATTTTATCATAATATAATTTTTTTTTCAAGTTTTTATTATTGATTTATAAACCTTTAACTGTTATAATATGTTAGGAAAAATTAGAGACAACGTATATAAAATTTTTGTTAGGGTAATTATAATGTATACTGTTATATTAAAAAAGAACGAAGAAAAGAAAATACTTAACGGATATCCTTGGATATATGCCAACGAAGTCTCCAAAATCTTAGGCAAAGACAAACAGGGGAGCGTTGCAAAAGTTTTGTCCGCGGATGGAAAATTCGTTTGTCTGGGATTTATAAACCAACTTTCTAAAATTCTGATAAGAGTTGCCTCACTTACGGAAGAAAACATAGACGAATCTTTTTTAAAAGAAAAGATAATCGAAGCAAACGATTATAGGCTAAAATTAGGTTATTCAGATAATTACAGAGTAGTTTTTTCCGAATCGGATAATTTGTCTGGCTTAATTGTAGATAAATACGGCGAATATTTATCCGTTCATTCTTTGGCAATGGAACTACGAAAAAATGAAATTATCAATATACTTAAAGAGCTATTCGCACCAAAAGGTATTTACGAAAGAAACGACGTTCCTATAAGGCTTAAAGAGGGGCTTAACGAAAATAAAGGCTGGATATATGGCGGCGGAGATCCGATTGTTAAAATAAAGGAAAACGGATTGGCTTTATACGTTGATCTGGAAAACGGCCAAAAAACAGGATATTTCCTTGATCAAAAAGAAAACAGGGATAACGTCAAATATTACGTTAAAAATAAAACGGTTCTCGATTGTTTTTGTAACGTCGGT
>CAJOMM010000065.1 GCA_905235765.1 uncultured Clostridia bacterium | reverse complement strand
AACATAACTGATCCACAGTATCTTATTAGAGTATAGCAGATTTCTGCCGTTCTTGGAGAGGAACGTTAAAAACTACTACTATTTAATTATACGAGGAAAGAAAATGGAACAAAAACCAAAAGAAAAACCCGAAATCGTAGTTCCGAAAGGCTATGAATTAGAAGACATTATAGACACGGATGACAGCGGTTACGGGTTTAAGAAAGAAGCAATTTATACAGGGGAGGTTAAGGTGAGAGTTGAACGAGACGGAGAAGAATAAGGCGTATGAAAAACTGACGCCGGAAAGAAGAGCACTTGTTGAAAGAGTTTTGGAAAACATTAAAAACGAAGACGGATTGTGGCAGCAAGGATGGGTAAATACAGGTGTTCCCGTGTCGGGTATTACGGGTAAAAAGTATCACGGAATAAATAATTTCTATTTAACGCTTGTGTCAATCGTAAGAAATTACGGAGATAACCGTTGGATAACCTTTAAACAAATGGAAGAAAAGGGTTGGAAGTTTATGACCGACGAAGAAGGTAACAGTCTCGGCAAAGGCGCGGGAGTCGCTATCGAGTTCTTCGAGCTTCGGGATAAGAAAACCAAACAGTCCTTTGACCGTAAAACGCTTGACGGTATGACGGCAGATGAAAAACAAGAGTATATGGATAATAACGTGTATCCCGTAAGGAAATATTACCGTGTATTCAACGCGGATATTATAGACGGTATTCCCGAAAAGGCAAAGCGAGAGATTGATCCGAACGGAATTAACGAAAGGGCGGAAAACTTAATAGACTTCTGGGACGAAAACGAAGCGCAAATAATCTACGGCGGCAATCAGGCGTTTTACAGGGTATCGACGGACGAAATACATATTCCGAACAGAGAAGACTTTTTGGATATGAACGAATTTTACTCTACGGCGCTGCACGAGATAGGACACAGTACGGGACACGAATCAAGGCTCAATCGTAAACTCGAAAACGGGTTCGGAACGGAAGATTATGCCGTGGAAGAACTTAAAGCTGAGATTGCGTCGCTGTTTATGGAACAAGACCTTGAAATTCAGGTAAGTGAAAAGCATATAGAGAACAACAGCAGATACATAAAGTCGTGGCACGACAGAATCGCCGAAGATCCGAACGTATTGTTTACCGCCATATCCGACGCAGACAAAATTTCCAAATACGTTATAGAAAAGGAAAGGCAAGCGATAAAGGATAATGACACCGAGTATTATGCTATCGTTCAGCAGGAAACCGACGACGGCGAAACGGGTTACAGAATATACGGCGTAATGCCTTACGGACAAGTCAGTTCCATTATAGGTTATACGTTCAGAACTCTGGACGCATTGAATAATGAATTTGATAATTATAAATCCGCGCCGGCGTATAAGGACAAGGTTTTTGAGGAAGTCACATACGATGAGCTTAAACAGATAAGCATAAAAGCGTATGAAAAAGAAGAAAGGCAAGCCGAAAAGGAAGGGCGTGATATATACGCGCCGCCGTCGATAATAGCGGCAATGTCCGTAGCGGCGGTAGCGAGCGTGCCTATAAATATGGCGGAATGCGGAATAGAAAGTCTTACGAGAATGACCGACAGAGACGTTGTGGAAAGGGCAAGCAAAACGCAGAACGGAGAAAAGTTTTCGCAGTTATATAACGGTTTATCCGTTTTAGGAAGCAAAGAAAAAGACAGCGTTCTTTGATGACAAGGCTTGCGATGTTTTGCGGCGACGACGGAGAACAACTTATGCGTGTATTCAAATCGTCCGGGCAATACCGAGAGGACAAGCCTAACGCTTATTACGAAAAGATGGCGAAAGAGTCGATGCAGTTTATAGAAAATATAAAGCATGACGAGAACAAGGTCGCGCCTGTCTCGAATTTAAGCAAGGGACGTTTCGGATTAAACGCTAAAACCTAAAGATGAAAAGACGGACTATTATTGTTTTAACCATATTCAATATAGTTATTTTTTTTGAGTTTAAGGGTGTTTATATAAGTAAAGAATGATAAGGGGAAAAACTTAAAAAAATTAAAATTGAATACAACCGCTACGTCGGATAAAAATATGGTTTATATGTATATTTAGGAGAATATAGTTGACTTATTTCTCAAAAAAATATACAATATAAAAAACAGTTGTTAGTATCGTGATAACAGCGTAATGTTAAAGGGGCAATTTTTCGCTATGGGCAAAAGATAACGAGCACAGGCGAATATTAAGAACCCGAGAGCCTGATTAGAGGAAATAATCGTTTACGAATATTTTTAATAAAACAATAAAGCCGTTATATCCGAGATATAGCGGCTTTACTTTACTTTTTTATTTTATACTGGTAAAATTATTATAAAGCGTTAAGCGGTTATGCACAAAGTTAAACCAGACACAAACGCCGACGAAATTTTAGCGTTGTTAGAGGGGTAAAAATGTGAAAAGTCAAGTAATATCACTTGACTTAAATAACAGTACGATTTATAATATAGCAAATGAATAGTGACTTAAGCGGTTGTTTTTTAAAAACAACTTAGCGGTGTACTCAGGAGATGACAGCCCGAAGGTACCACGCAACGTTTACTGTTTCAGCTTTTGTCGCAGGTCTTGTCGATTACGGGATTATTGTCGCCTTTTTGCATTGCAACGCCTGCGAGTATTAGCGTAGGCGTTTTTCTTTTGTCCTTTTCGTTTATCTGTCAAAGGAGGTAAATAAAATGGGTAAAGGGAATAGAGTTTCTTCTTACACGCATACACAAAGGCAATTGGATGATAATGCAAATCAGCATAATCCGAACAATCATGCCTATTGGGATAACCTAAATAATCATTCTAATCAAAGCAATCCTAATAGTTCTGCGTATAATAAAAGTCGTAATTGGCATAAAAAGGAAGAAAGGTAAGGAACAGAGGGCGGCTTATTAATAGCCGCCCTCACACAAAAGGAGAAGAAAATGAAAAAAATTATAGCGTCATTGAAGAAGATCAATTATAAGTTATTTTTGTCGTTGCTTGTGCTCGGTTTGGTGCCGACTGTTTATACAACCGTCAGAGTTTTCTTTTTGGGGCAGTTGCCGGGAGAATATGCTTTCTCGATTGCAGGGCAATTATCATGGGTAAATCTTTTATATGAGATTTTGAGCGAAGCAATCGTTTTACCATTATATTTCTTTATAGGCAAAGTTTTAACGGATAAAGATGAGTTTGCTAACCGTATGAGAACGGGTTTACTTGTGTCCATAGGCGCATACACCGTGCTTTCTGTTATAATAATAGTGTTTGCAAAGCCGCTTTTAACAATCATGGCGGCGGATAAAGCGATCATCGAAGCGTCGGCGACATACATAAGAATTGAAAGCGTAGCAAGCATTTTTTCTTTGGCATTTAACTTTATAATGGTCGGGATGGTAACGATCGGCAAAGAAAAGTACGTTTACGTATTGACTGCGGCAAAACTCGTTTTGTGTTTGCTTGTAGATACGTTTATGGTTTCGACATTGCCGATATCATTAAATCTCGGAGTAAACGGTATTGCTTACTCGAATATAATCGTAAACGGTATTCTTTTTGCAATGGCTGTCGTTTTAATGAATAAAGAAGGAATTGTCGTTTTCAAAAAGACAAAACTTTCCTTTGCTTGGATGAAAGATTTCTTAAAAGTCGGGGGAATTTCAGGTTTAGAGTCGTTTGTCAGGAATATTGCCTATATGTTAATGATTTCACGTATGGTCAATATGGTGGGCGAACAAGGAACGTATTGGGTAGCGAATAACTTTATCTGGGGATGGTTATTGCTACCCGTATTGCAACTCGGTGAACTTATTAAGAGGGAAACCGCAACGGACGAAAACGCCGTTAAAAACAACACGATCGGATATTTCGTTATAACTGCGGTGATTTGCATTTTATGGTGCGTAAGTATTCCACTTTGGAAACCGTTTATGACTTACGTTTTAAATTTCAGCGACGTGGATAAACTGTTTGAACTTGTTATGGTTTTACTCGGATTTTATATGCTTTTCGCTTTCCAAAACGTGTTTGATTCGACTTTTTACGGACTCGGTAAAACCAACTATATGTTATTTGAATCGCTTGTAACAAATGTTATTTATTATGGTGGGGCGTTTATCTTATATATTTGCGGAGTTTGGGAACCTACGCTTATCGGTATAGCGTTGTTGTTCGGTATAGGGAATGCGTTTGATAGTATCGTTTCACTCGCTGCTTATGTTTTCTTACTTAAGAAAAAGAAAATTAGCATTTTAGACGTTGATACGGAACAAGAATAAGAGCATTTTAGCGGCGAAATTATGGCCGTGTTATGGGTTCAAACGTTGGAAATCTTACTGTAATATCAAGGCTTGTTAAGGTTCCAACAAAAAGATTTTCGGTTTTTGCAAACGGTCAGTACCTGCAAGAAAAATCGCAAAATTTTAAAAAACTTTAAAAATGCTTGATTTTGTGCAGAAAAAAGTATAAAATATAAACAAATGGGGGAAATATCCAAAAATTTATGCTAAAAGCACATAACGATACAGAAGCGGTCGGATAAAAACCCCGTTGAGGATTAGAATAATGTTAGAAGTTGGGATGAAAGCGCCGCAGTTTACTTTGCCGGATAAAAACGGGAATATGG
>CAJOMM010000064.1:6396-8778 GCA_905235765.1 uncultured Clostridia bacterium | reverse complement strand
CCCCACGATAAGCGCAATAGTAACGTAAAGCATAAAAGTCGCGGCGCGGTCTATAAGTCTTTCAAAATCGACAAGATAGTATTCCGCGTAAGGATCTTCAATCTCTACGTATTCGGTTCTTAAATACTCCCACATAAAAAAACTCCTTAAAATTGAAATTTAAAATCAAAAAACGCCCCGAGGGCGCCCAAAACAAGATAAACGCGTTTTCCTTCAAGAATTGCCTTGCGGATTAAATGGTAATCTCAGCCTTTCGGCACCCATAGCGGATTTAATTTTATCGAATAGATAATAACACTTATTTGCGCTTGCGTCAAGAGAATTTTTATGTTAAAATAAAATTCCGCACAAAAAGGAGAAAGATATGTATAAGTTTTTTGCGTTCTTAAACAGGATGAAGTATATAAAACGCTGGTCGCTTATGCGTTCTATAAGGGAAGAAAACATTATGGAACACACTCAATCGGTCGCGGTTATCGCCCACGCTTTGGCGTTAATTTCCAACAAGTACGGAAACGGCGCAAAGGTCGACGTAAACAAAACGGTTCTTATCGCCCAATATCACGAAGTAGGTGAAGTTATAACCGGAGATCTTCCTACGCCCATAAAATATTTCAATCCGGAAATAAAGTCCGCGTATAAAGACCTCGAAGAACAGGCTTGCAAAAAACTTTTGAATATGCTTCCGGAAGATTTTAAAAAAGATTACGAAGAATATATTATTCCCGATCGGAATACATACGAGTATAAGCTTGTAAAATACGCCGACCGCATAGCCGCTTACCTCAAATGCGTGGAAGAAGTGCGCGCCGGAAACGCCGAATTCAAAAAAGCGAAAGAGTCTATCGGCGCAGAACTCAAAAATTCCGACGATTTTGCCGTGGCGTATTACCTTAAAAATTTCGCGCCGGCATACGATCTTACCCTTGACGAACTCGACTGAAAATCAGTTGTGCAATTTCTACAATTGACGAAGATAAATTTATAGAAAATGTCTATTGAATTGACCTTTGATTTGAGGTACAATGATAAGGTGTAGAACTAAAGACAAAAAGACTTGGAGGAAAATATGGCAAGCTTAAATCTGAAGAATATTTATAAGGTTTATCCTTCCGGAGTTACTGCGGTTTCCGATTTTAATCTCGATATCGAAGATAAAGAGTTTATCGTATTCGTAGGACCTTCCGGTTGCGGTAAATCCACCACGCTTCGTATGATAGCCGGATTAGAAGAAATATCTTCCGGAGAACTTTATATAGACGGAAATCTGGTCAACAACGTCGCCCCCAAAGACAGGGATATCGCGATGGTTTTCCAGAACTACGCTTTATATCCGCATATGACCGTTTACGACAACATGGCTTTCGGCTTAAAGCTTCGCAAAATGCCCAAAGCGCAAATCGATCAAAGGGTCAAAGAAGCGGCGAGAATTTTAGGTATAGAGATGTATCTTTCGAGAAAACCGAAAGCGCTTTCCGGCGGACAAAGGCAAAGGGTCGCGTTAGGCCGCGCCATCGTCCGTGAACCGAAAGTCTTCCTTCTCGACGAACCGCTTTCCAATTTGGACGCGAAACTTCGTTCTCAGATGAGAACGGAAATAACCAAACTTCACAACAGACTTGCAACTACGTTTATCTACGTTACCCACGATCAGGTAGAAGCTATGACGATGGGTACCCGTATCGTAGTTATGAAAGACGGATTTATGCAGCAGGTAGACACGCCTATAAATCTTTACGACAATCCTATCAACCAGTTCGTCGCAGGGTTTATCGGCACGCCGCAGATGAACTTCTTCACCGGAAAGCTTACCGGCACGAAAAAAGAAGTTTATCTGGAATTCGGGTTGGATAAAATCCGCGTTCCCGAAAATATCGTTAAACTTATAGTTAATCTCGATAAATACCTCAACACCGACAGGGAAATCACTTTCGGAATCCGTCCGGAAGATATTCACGACAATCCCGGTTGGTTAGAGTCGCACGACGCTCCGGCTATTCAGGTTAAAGTAGACGTCGTTGAAGCGCTCGGTTCCGAGACCTTGCTCTATTGTAAGACGAGATCGGAAGACGACGGCGCGGAAAGGAGTATAGCGGAAGACGTTTCCAATCTTATAGCCAAGGTAGACAGCCGTTCGACCACCATTGCCGGAAACACCGTAACCGTGGGTCTCGATATGCGTCATTGCCACTTGTTCGATAAAGAAACGGAAGTAACGTTGCTCGCCAGAGACGAAAAATCAAAAGCGGATATCGAGGCGTTGCAGGCTAAACGTGAAGAAGAAGAAAAGGCAAAAGCAGAAGAAGCCGCCAAGAAACAGGCGGAAGAAGAGGCTAAAGCCGCTGCGGAAGCCGAAAAGGCAAGACTTAAAAAGGAAAAGAA
>CAJOMM010000064.1:0-6390 GCA_905235765.1 uncultured Clostridia bacterium | reverse complement strand
CTTCCGAAGATAAAACACCTGAAGATGAAACGCCCGAAGATAAGGCAGAGTAATTAAAAAAAATAAAAATTTTCCCCGAAACCTTTTGGTTTCGGGGATTTTTTTGGAAAAAAATCAGAATTTTTGATCTTCGTCATATCCGTTCTGCTTTAACTGTTTTTTTAGTTTCGACTCTTGCCTTGTAACTACTCTGAACAAAAATCCAAGTATAGTAATTACTATTGACGGCATGTAAATTATTAATAAAATTATTGCGCCGTAATAAAAACCTTCACTGCCATATGATGCGGAACCTAAAAGCAAACTTATTGCCCCTATTCCAAACAGTATGATAACCATTCCCATCAGAAGTCCTATCAACATACGTCTTATCCAAGAGAAAATATTCATAAATACTTCCATGAGTTTAAATAGGAAGCTCCTGCTATATGGCTTAACCCTTTTAAAAACGTTATAAACTATAAACCTGCTGTTTGCCGAACCGGAAACCTTGTCGTTATCCCAGTCAATTTCTAAGTCTATATCATAACCGTCAAACTCGGAGTCAAAACCTTTGTCTCTCCAACCGAAAGCCCTCATTTCCAGTTTCGTTAGTAAAGTATCAAACCCTATACATTTTCTTTCCTTTGTTTCTATATAATACTTCTTTTGTTTCATTTTTTTACCAAGCTTAAAACTTTTTAAAATTATTTTTTTATTTCTGCTCGTCTAAAAGTCTATTGTATTCGGCAAATACGGCGTCGTTGATTTTATCATCGAGTTCAATATTATAAGTGTTTTCTCCGTCAACTCCTTTTTCAACTTTGAAAACAAGGGCTTCGTCTTCGTCCATTCCGTCTAATAATTCAACGGGCTGTAAAATCAGATAATATCCACTTTCAAGTTTTATACCCGCTATCTCTATAAAATCAACCTCTTCTCCGTCCGACATCGTTAACGTGATAACATCTTCATCATTTTCGTCTTCTTCTGTCGTATTGCTCGATCCAGTAGATTTGTTTACGGAAGTGTTATAATTTTGCTGTTGCGATGCTGTAAAATTTTCGTTTTGTTTAGGCGTTGGCGTGTTTGTCTTCTTACGTACAGCTTCTTCTCTGTTTTGACGCCGTATTATAAAAAGGGCTATCGCAGCACCAATAGTAAGCAAAAGTAAAAACACTCCTAACAGTTCATGCCCAGTCATCAATAATACCACACTTATTCCTATAAAAATAAGTACGAGGATTCTAAATAAGTGTATGCCCTTCATAATTATATACCGCCTGAAAACCTTAATAACGTTACTATTTTATACCAATATTTTTGGTATGTCAAGTATTTTACCAAGATTATTAGTAAAATATATTTTAGTAATAATTATGGAAGAAATAAATTTCAATAAAAACTTAAAAGACTTGCGATTGCAACACGGTTTAACCCAGAATCAGTTAGCGATGATTCTCGGCGTGAACCAAAGAACAGTAAGCGCTTGGGAAAAAGGCATATGCGAGCCAAGTTTTAAAATGCTTGCAGCACTGTGTGAATTGTTTGATGAGGATTTTAACGGGATTTTATTATGATAAAAAGACGGCCGCTTGCGGTCGTCTTTTTATGCTTTTAGTGATTTATACTTTCAAGTGCAACACCTTGGGGGAAAATAGACAGTTCATATAAATCTATGGTAAAATAATTTCAACCACTTTAATTCGGCATATTTCGGAAAGGAAACGGTTTCTAAAAGGAGAGTATTTTAGTTGTTCCGTTATAGAGGGGTTCCGGATTTTCCGTAGCAGTAGATCTTGTAGCCCTTGTAACTCGTGGAAAGGGTGAACTCGGCTATAACGTTTCCGGAAGAATCTTTGATTGTGTAATCGCCTTTCGATAAAGTTGCAGAGGAGCTGCTCGCTTGCGACGTCATAGACACTTCGTTGCACCAGCAGCCGATAGATATGACGTTTCCGCCGGTAACGGTAAGTTTTCCGTCTATATCCATAGTTCCGCCCGCCATACTCGTGCCTGAAGATTGCGGATTTTTGAGAATTACCGTGCCGCCGCTTATTGTTACGTTGCCGTTGCAATCCAAAGTGTCCGTATCTCCCGATCCTACCGCAAGATCGATAACTCCGCCGCTTATTTCAACTGACGGCGTATACGCGCCGTTGCAAAGCGCGGCGTTTAACGCGTCGTCGGTGGCGTATGCGTAAACCGTTCCGCCTTTAATATATATTCTGTTGGCTTCTAAACCTTCGTAAGCGGTTTTAATCGTAACGTCGGACTCGTCTGAAATACAAAGATCCTGATCGGCGTGAATACCGTCGTCTTTCGTGGTTATTTCGATAACTCCGCCGCTGATATAAATATTTCCTTTTCCGTAGTAATCGTCGGAAGCGTCGTCTTCATCGCCCAACACCACGTCGTTGTTGGCGTGAATACCGTCGTCGTAAGAATAAATCTCTATAGTTCCGCCGGAAATATAAATTTCGTTGTCGGCTTTAATGCCTTTACAGGATGGCGTATCGTCTGAAGAATAAGTCGTCCAGCTCGCGTTTATTTTAGAAGAACTTATAGTTATTGCAACCGTATCTCTTGCGGAGTTTATGCTGAACGCGTCGCTTTTAGCGTAGTAGTTATCGCTTTGTCCTTGTGTTTGCGAACTCGTATACGCGTAGATTGCCATGGTGTCGTAAGTGCCTTCCGGTTTTTCAACGGCATAATAGTAATAATAAGAGCTGCTTCCCATAGGTTGGCGTCCGCCAAAACCGCCGTTTCTACCGGAAGCGGTAACTTTATCGTAAGAAACGGGGTTTTTGAACACGTATCCGCCCGTTTGTGAATTGTAGAAGTATATAGAGTAATTATACGTCGTATCCGTATATCTGATATAAAAATAATCTTCGGAGTTCGTTACCGCGGTCGAAACCTTGTTTCCGGCGTAAGTTTTCGTCGTATAAACGTTAATTACGGGGCTGCCGCTAATTTCTACGTTATAAGAAGCGTCTATTCCGTCGGACGCGGCGTATACGTTGACCGTTCCTCCGCTTATCGTTATCGTGCCCTGTATCTTCTTTACGGAACCGTCCGAATTATATTTTATTTCGCTGTTTTTGGTTTTTATTCCGTCGCCCTCGGTGGAAACGAGGGTTATAACGCCGCTTTCTATTGTAACGCTGTCGTTACCTTTAAGCGCGTTGTCCGTACATGTAACGTTAAGCGTTAAATTTTTTATCGAAAGATCGTCTTTGGTGTGTATGCCGTTATTGTTTTCGGAATATACGGTGAGCGAACCTTTGCCTTTAAGGGTAAGATCGCAAAGGCAATATAAAGCGGCTTCAATATCTTGATCGGAGTCTCTTTGGTCATAAATAAAGTTTTCCGTGCCGGATTTAGCGGAAACGTCCGCATTGTTTGCGCTTACAATATAAAGAGCGGGTGCGGTAGTAGTCGCGTAAAGTGTTGCGGCGGAAAGGTTTACCGTAAGGTCGCTGTTTTCGTCCGTTTCTATCTGAACGCCGCCGGCGTACGCGCCCGAAAGGGTTATTTCGAGTAAGGAATCGGATTTTATAATAAGAACTCCGTCTTTTACTTCGGCAGTAAACTCTCCTACGCTTGCGGTTGCGTCAAGGGTTAAAGAGTTTCCGTTATATTGAGATTGAAGCGAATAGGTTGTAACAGACTCTTGGGGTTCAGAAGTTTCCGAACTTTCCGCCGAAGTAACGGTAACTTTAAGTTCGCTTTCGATTTTGGTTATGCGGTAACCGTTTTCTACGCCGGTGTCCGAGGAACCTTTAAGGTTTTTATAAGTTCCCTCTATAACGATATCGGAAAGTTCGTACCCGTCGCTGAACGAAAGAACGAAGTTTACCTGACCGGTGCCGTCTACCGTAAGCTCTCCCGTAGAAGAGTCTCTAGAGTAAGCGGTGTCCGTTACTTCGCCGCCGGTTGTCAGATCCTGAGTTTTATAGACCGTAACGGAAACGAAATCGTCCGTTACGAACGTAACTTTATAGCCCACGCTTTCGGTGCCGGTGTCGGTACCGCCGGATTCCTCCGCGCTTTCGGCGCAGGAAACGAGCGCAAACGCGGAAATCAGTGCAAAAATTAAAACAAAAAGTTTCTTTTTCAATGTAATAACCTCCGTTAAACTTTTCTTTATAATAGTTTAAAGTTCTTAAAAATTTCTTAAAAGGAAGGTATTACCTGAAATTTTATAAAAAATTTATTGAAAAATTACCGTAAAAGTCGTGCCGTTTTCTTCAGAAGAAGAAACTTCGACCTTTGCGCCTATCATTTCGGAAAGCTGTTTTGTTATCGCTAATCCTAAACCGTGCCCCTGTTTTTCCGTCCTTGCTTTATCGCTTCTGTAAAACCTTTCGAAGACGTGCGGAAGGTCTTCTTCTTTTATCGTAGTGCCGAAATTAGTTACCGAAAAAGCGACGTTCTTTTTTTCTCTTGCTAAAGTCGCCTTGATTTTGCCGCCGGTCGGCTCGTACTTTAAGGCGTTGTCAATAAGTCCGCCGAATATTCTCTGTACGTAACCGCCGTCGGTTTTTACGGTGATCGAAGGCGAAATTTCGCTTTCCATCGTAACGCCCTTTTCGTAAGCTATCGCTTCCATTTGAAGAACGCATTTTTCGGCGAGTTCCGAAAGGTTGACCGGTTCTTTTTTTGTTTCCGCTCTCACCGATTCCAGAGAAGAAAGCGTGAGCATGTCGTTTATCATACCGAGCATATTTTTCAGCGAGTCGTCCGTGCTGTCAAGCCACGAAAGTTGTTCTTGTACCGCGGATTGCGGCGACGAGCGTATTATGTTGTTGTTTGCGAGCGCGACCGATATAGGCGTTTTAAGATCGTGCGAAACGTCGGTAATAAAACGCCGTTCCATATCTATCGCCTGTTCCAGCGGTTTTACCGCGGTTTTGGAAAGGAAGAAACTTATTAAAAACACTAAACCGAGCGAAACGGTAAGCATTGCGGCGTACATTACTATTCGCAGGATTAAAGTCCGATCGAAGTCTGCGGCGCTCGCTAAAACGGTTTTTACCTGTAAGTTATCCGTTTCTTTATAAAATATGACGCCACGGGAAGAAAGCCTTCCGAAACCGTCGTCCACCTCTTTTAATTCGGAAAATATGTCTATAATTTCCGACTCTTCAAGGTCAAGATTGTTGGTTATGACGGAAAGGTTTTCCCCGTCGAAAAGGGTAAAAGTAAAAGAGTGAAGGGCGTCTTTTTGCGGCGGCCTTTTGTCGCGCGAATCGGAAGGCGCGCCATCTTCTTCAGGGGGCTTAGGCGCGTTTTCATCGCGTTCGGACCCGTCGAAAACCGAGAGGTCGTCAGGTAGTCTGCCCATGTCCCACGGTTCAGAAACCATGCGCATAGCGGCGGCAAGTTCGTCGTATTGGCGTTTATAGGATTCCGACCCCAGAAAAGAAAACGCAAGGATAAGCACAAGTCCCACGAATAAAAGATTTGTAAGGATAAAACGTTTGCGGTAGGAATTTATCATTTTTCCTTCTCCAAAAAGTAGCCTATTTTCTGCGCCTTTTTTATGGTAAGCCGGGAATTCAGATATTTAAGTTTTTTGCGGAGAAAAGAGATATAAACTTCAACGTTATTGTAAGTAGCGTCCGAATCCGCACCCCATACGTTTACGATAATAGAGTCGGCGTCCGTAATAGAGTTCGCGTTTTTTAACAGCATTTTAAGGGTTTCAAACTCTTTGAAACTCAAATTTATACTCTCTCCGTTGCAGGAAAGAGACGCCGTTTTGAGATCGAGTTTAAGGTCTCCGAATTGAATTTCGTTTAACACGATATCTCCGCTTCTTCTCGTTAAGGCGCGAACTCTTGCCAAAAGTTCTTCTGTGTCAAAGGGCTTGGTCATATAATCGTCCGCGCCGATATTGAGGCCGTTAACTTTATCGGATACCTGCGATTTTGCCGTCAGCATAAGCGTCGGCGAAGCGATTTTTGCGGCGCGGATCTTTTTCAGCGCTTCAAATCCGTCGAGTTTCGGCATCATAACGTCTAAAATTATAAGGTCGTAATCGGAAAGTGTCGCAAAATCCACGGCGGACTCGCCGTCAGATACGGCGTCTACTTTATATCCGTGGTCTTCGAGAATTTTTTTAAGCGCATTGGATAGACGAATCTCGTCTTCTGCCAAAAGTATTCGCATATATTTCTCCTTAAAAAAGTCTCTCGCAATTTTGCGAGAGACGAGATTAAAACGGTCCCACCCAAGCTTTTAACAGTTTGGCGTAAACGGTTATGATAAAATCCGAATCGTTCATGTTTTCGAACACCGTATCTTCCGTGATTTTTATTTCTTTGCCGCCGTCGTCTCTATAGAACCAACCGGCAAAATAGTAATCGTCAGAGTCGGAGCGAGGCTGGAGCGTCGGCAGTTTGT